>JAIPBM010000008.1:0-15000 GCA_021739695.1 Flavobacteriales bacterium
CCAAGCATGATGCTTGGCGGGGCTTTTCTTATGCATGCATTACGCCAACATAAGGGTCACTTAGTTCAGGCTTACGCTGACCCAGCTATTGTGCGAAGCCAACTCACGCGGAACGTAACTTAGATCAGTCTTTGATTAGCTTAGCTTAGCCTTTCATTAGCTTAGCTTAGTCTTTGATTAACTTAGCTTAGTCTTTGATTAGCTTAGCTTAGTCTTTGATTAGCTTAGTTCAGTACGAGCGTAGCTTAACTTAAGCTTTGGCTGCATTAACTTGATCTTGCCATTACATTAACATGAGACTAGATTGCCACAAACGCCCACATTGGACCTGTGCGGGCTCACGCTTTCACCTAGCTTTCAGCAGGCTTGAGAAAGGGTTGGAATGAAGGATTCTGAACTCGTTTTTTAAGGATTACACTCAACTAGCGTACGAAAACGAACTTCCATCAATGCTGCACTACCAAGCGTTTGGTGGAGCGATTGCCGTCTTGGTCTGTGATGGTGATGAGGTAGATGCCGTTGGGCCATGTGGAAACATCGTAGGAATAAATCCCCCGCCCTGCGGGCACCCCTACTTCGACATTGCTCAGCACATGCTTTTGAAGGGGGAACGCGCGGCCTGTAACATCGGTGATGGTGATGGTTAGTGTGGTGAGGTGGTCTGCCAGTTTGATGTTCAGGATGTCTGTGGCAGGGTTGGGGTAAACAGAAAATTCTTCGTCTTTTTCCTCTTCTTCAATACCCACACCATAGCACCCCTCAACCAGACACCCGTTGCTATCAACGCGCAAAACCCAGCCGTCCTGATTCACCTCTGCTCCCGAAGTCCAACCTGTACCAAAACATACAATATCCCCATTAGTGCTAACCACCATATTGCGTAAATAATCTATTCGGTCAGAAGGGTTGAATATCCGTGACCACATCAGTTCCCCATCTGCATCGGTCTTTATGAGCCAGCCTGCCTGACTGTCATCATCCGTATCGGTCGTTTGGCCACAGGCAACGAAGCTTCCATCATCCAAAACCTGCCCCCACCAAAGACTCTGAGATCCGTGCTGCGCCTCATATTTTTTTGTCCATATCTCATTGCCTGATGGATCAACCTTCAATATGTAACCATCGGAAAGTCCAGTGTTGGAATGTTCAGACCCACCAAGAATAGCGTAATTGCCGTCTGATGTTGCAACCACGCAAGTGCCGCCATCACCACCAGGTGCCAATTGTGTGTATATCCTATGCCATAGAACGTTGCCTACACTGTCTGTCTTTACCATCCATGTATTGTATCCCAGCCACCCTGTCATCACTACTTCCCCGTCTTCATTTATCACAAGCCCCGAGTGGATGTAATCTGCACCGCTTAATCCCCAGATCACGCGGTTCAGTTCATTGCCCAGCGTATCCACCGTAATGAAAAGCAATTGTGCCGCTGTACTGACTGCAACCGTGTCATCGTATGTCCAACCGATGAGCAATAACTTGTTCGGGCGGGTCTGCACAATATCCAAGAGGTAATCGCTGGTGTCAGGCCGTTCAATTACTTTGGTGAATAACGTATCGCCTGTCTCATCCAGCTTTGCAAGAAAGAAATCACCGTATCCAGGGCTCTGCACGGAGTAGTCATAAATAGTACCTGCTTCGTAGATGCCGCCATTTTCTGTTAGTACAATGGCATAAGGGCCAACGGTTGCTTGGTTCTCCTCCCAAACATGTGAGTGTTGCAAACTACCATCCTCACCCACCACCAGGTTGAAGACCTTTCCATAACCAGAGCCATTAGAGTTGGATGTCACTCCTGCAATCACCAAAGAACCATCATCCAGTCTTATTGCTTCAGCCAAAATTTCCGCTCCCATGTTAGAATCATAGAAATTAGAGTAGCGGATCGATTGACCATAGCTGAACACAGAAGTAAGAAGCAAGAGGACAGCTAGGTGCAGTCCTTTTACCAATATCTTTTGTGTTAGGATTTTCACCTCAACAATATATGATTTTGGGCTTGTACTTAATGCTGCACTACCAAGCGTTTGGTGGAGCGGTTGCCGTCTTGGTCTGTGATGGTGATGAGGTAGATGCCGTTGGGCCATGTGGAAACATCGTAAGAATAAATCCCCCGCCCTGCGGGCACCCCTACTTCGACATTGCTCAGCACATGCTTTTGAAGGGGGAACGCGCGGCCTGTAATATCGGTGATGGTTATGGTTAGTGTCGTGAGGTGGTCTGCCAGTTTGATGTTCAGGATGTCTGTGGCAGGGTTGGGGTAAACAGAAAATTCTTCGTCTTTTTCCTCTTCTTCAATACCCACACCATAGCAGCCCTCCACCAGACACCCGTTGCTATCAACCCGCAGCACCCAACCGTCTTGTATGGTCTGACCGGGAGCGCGGCCATTACCTAGCATCACAATATCTCCATTTGGCATCACTAACATAAACCGGATAAAATCGATAAGGGAGGAAGGGTTGTATGTTCGGGTCCATAGCGTATCACCGTTCTCATCTGTCTTGATAAGCCACCCGGCCTGACTACCGTCATCACCAACCGACACCCCACAGGAAACGATTGTTCCGTCTGCCAACCCCTTACAGTCCCAAAGCCCTTGACCTTCCAACATCTCATATTCCTTTGCCCATATCTGATTGCCAGTAGTATCGATTTTCATAAGAGATCCATCTCCACCAAAATTGGATGACCCAAATGTGCTATTCCCTCCAGCAACGAGAACATTCCCGTCAGGTAGCAATGATACCCTCGCTGCACTACTTCCGATACCGACAACACCATTATATGTTCTGTGCCACTTCACATTCCCGATGCTGTCTGTCCGGATCACCCATGTCCTTCCAGTACTTGCGGAGGGAAAGCTCTTTGTGTAGCCCGTCATAACCACATCACCCTGATCATTTACAACCACACCGGAATGAACATAATCAGTACCCCCTCCCCCCCACACGATACGGTTCAATTCATTTCCAAGAGTATCTGTGGTAATGAAAAGAAGCTGGGCAGCCGAACTTACGGCAACGGTATCATTATAGGTCCATCCTATCAACAGCAGTTTATTCGGGCTGGTCTGCACCATATCCAGAAGAAAATCACTCGTATCAGGCCGTTCAATCACCTTGGTAAAAAGGGTATCACCCGTTTCATCCAGTTTGGCCAGAAAAAAGTCACCTGTTCCTGAACTTGATACAGAATAATCATGTTTTGTTCCAGCTTCGTAGATCCCGCCATTCCACGTTCGAACAATCGCATATGGTACAACTGAGGCCTGAATCTCCTCCCAAACATGAGAGTATTGTAGCGTTCCATCTTCAGCTACTACCATGTTCAAGACTTTTCCATAACCTGAGCCATTGGCGTTCGATGTCACTCCTGCTATCATCAAAGAACCGTCATTCAGGGTTATTGCCTCAGCCAAAATTTCAGCTCCTGAATTTGAATCGTAGAAATTCGAATATCGAATGGACTGAGCATGTGCAGCCATGCAAAAAAGCAAGAGGACAGCTAGGTGCAGTCCTTTTACCAATATCTTTTGTGTTAGGATTTTCACCTCAACAATATACGACTTTGGGCTTGTACTTAATGCTGCACTACCAAGCGTTTGGTGGAGCGGTTGCCGTTTTCGGCAGTTGCCTCCAACAGGTAAATACCAGCGGACAGTGGGTTCATATCACCCTTCCATGTCCCATTATTCTCTAAAAGCCCCAGCACCGGGCGACCTTGCAGGTCGAACAGCTCCACTTGGAGCAACGGTTCTCTGCTTTTCACAAAAAGAAACTCGGAGGTTGGGTTGGGATAGATGCTGAATTCAAGTTCTTGCTGCGAGATGCCGTTGATTTCACTTTTATTGGCTTTGTGTATGTTAACAGCATCTAAAAAGTAGTACCTACTTCCTCCTAATGGTTCAATGTTGAAACTAATGATAGTGTCAAATAATCCAATTGAAAAAAATTGTTCTGTACCGTTAGCAAAGTATAGCTTAGATATACGAACCCATTGCATCGTGTCCAAAATAAAGTCGGGATACAAAATGTCAGCTTTAATTGTATCGTAAGATGTTTGTGGTAAACTCCACGCTGAATCCATAAAAACTAAGCCTAAACCTGCGACTGCTTCGCGACTGGTATTGGCAAGATTAATCCAAAACTCAACAGCGTATGTAGTGTCCTTTTCGAGTTGATCTGTCAAAGTACCACGAGGTGCTTCAAATAGATTGTATGCAATAAAACCGCCAAACCCATCCCCTTCTTTAGGTTCCTGAAAGCCACCGCCTGTACTTGGGACTAAATAGATGGGGTCTGTTGAACAACGATTGAACACGTCTGCTCCTTGACCTGTCTCATTATTATAGAGATTAAACCAGCCCGTTGCAAACGAAATGTCACCAGACCCAAAATTACAATCACTAATTTCTTCGAAACCCCCATTCACGACAAGATTTTCCTGCGCCAAGCAAGTGGAGCTCAAAAGAACCAAGATTGCAAACGATATTAGGTACTTCATTTCGTCAACTTTCGTTTAGTTTTTTGCCATCGGATTCTATTTTCAGGATAGACATACCATTGTGCAAGTTAGCGAAACTGTATTGTTGGAACTACCAGTGAGATAAGGTGTTGATGCTTGCTACACGAGCTGCGTTAAGGATGGAAGCGGCATCCTTTTTTCTGAACGGGCGCTTCGGCTACGATCTGCCTTCGACTTCGCTCAGGCTTCCGCTAAGCTCAGGCTTCGGCTAGGCTCAGCGCCCGTTCTGAAAAAAGATATAGCGGACAGCCCGACCCGATTTTGCGCTAGGTTAGGGGTAAGCGAGGGGAACGCCCAAAATGTAGGTGTGCGCTATTGAATGCTGTAGCCCAATTTTACCTGTCCGCGCTTGTAGGGGAAGAAATCGGCCATTTGCCCTTCTTTGTGGAGGGTTTGCATATCCTTCCAGAATTTGGCGGTGAAGAGTTCGGCATGATGCTGCATGAACACGTCTTTGAGCGGGCCGCGCGGTACCATAAAGGCTCCGAATTCTTCGGGAAAGACATCGCTTTCTTCGGCCGTGTACCAAGCTTCGCCCGAGTAGAGTTGCTCTGGATTGCGTGGTGGCGGAATTGTTCTGAAATTGATCTGATCGAGGAAACAGAGTTCATCGTAATCGTAAAAGATGACGCGGCCGTGGCGGGTGACCCCGAAATTCTTGAGTAGCAGATCGCCCGGGAATATATTGGCCGCGGCAAGTTCTTTTA
Source organism: Flavobacteriales bacterium (assembly GCA_021739695.1). Classification (NCBI taxonomy): domain Bacteria; kingdom Pseudomonadati; phylum Bacteroidota; class Flavobacteriia; order Flavobacteriales; species Flavobacteriales bacterium. The sequence goes on from JAIPBM010000008.1 coordinate 5,238, forward strand.
CGGCATTGCCATAATCGATGACCACTTCTTTTCCTTTTTCCTCGTCAACGAGGTCGAGGTAGATGTTGAGCGGGGTAAGCTTACGTTCGGTAAATAGGTGTTTGACCACCACATCATCGCCCTCTACAAAACAGGTTTCGGAGCATTCTACGAGCAGTTCGTGCAGTGCTTCTGGGGTGAAGCGTGCTTTTTCGAAACGGAGGTATTCGTATTCCATGGCATCGGCCAGGCGCCCCACCCTATCGTGCATGAACACCAATTGGTAACAGTCGATAACGTGTTGGCGACCGAAATTCTTGGTGGCGCCAAAGCGATCGCGAATGATCTTGAAAACCACATTGAAACCCGAAAGGGTAAAAACGACCATGACCATTCCTTTGATTCCGGGTGCGGGAATGAAGGGGTCATTGCTGGTTTCGAGATGGCGATAGAGTTCTTTGAGCAGCACGGTCTTCGCATGCCGATTGTAGCCAATGCTCGAATAAAGCTCCGATAGGTTCTTGTGCTTCATAAGTGGCCGCAGGAAATGGATCAGGTCGACCGGATTTTCGGAATCGACCAGAAAGTAGCTTCGGCTAAAACTGAAGACAATGGCTATGTCGTTTTTACTGAACAGCACGCTATCGATGCGTACGCCATCTTCGAAATGAACCAGCGGCAGCACAATAGGAATCTGAATGTTGCCTTTGGTAATCTTGCCCACGAGATAGGCGCCTTTGTTCCGATAGAACACGGAGCGGATCATATCGAGTTGATCGACCTCTTCCAATCTTCCAAAGCGGTCGAGCACTTGGTTTCGGATGGCAATGGACACGCGTTCGATATCTGCTTCCAGATCCTTGAATTCGAATTTGAAATCGTAGGATTGGATGATGCGCGTCCAGATGGTTTCGAGGTTATCTGAACCAAGATAGAAGCGCTTGTAAATGGGTTCTTCCGGATTGGTCTGGAGCACCTTGCGCTCAAAATCAATGAACTCGATCTCTTCGTCAATTCCTTCGTTGATGAAGAGTTCGCGCAGCACAGAATTGAAATAACTCTCCACAATGGGGCCATCTCTCCTATCTGAAACCAGTTCGGCAAAATTCAATTTCAGTCTGCGCCACGTGGCATGATTCTGAAAATTGTGTTTCAGAATCTGTTGCACTTGCAATTCGGAACGGTTGACGTAGTGCTTGTAAAGGTCCAAACGCACAACAGCCAACTTTTGACCTTCTGTCCAAGCACGTCTGGCAAAAATATCGGCTGCCTTTCGCGTCAGCGATTTGAACTCCTGATGGAATTCATCAAAATCATCGCGTATGACCGCAGCTGCCCGCTGTATGGAAATCTCCTGTTTACTCACCGGGTGTAAAATACATCGATACTTGTAATACTGTCTGCATCTGCAAAAGAATGTATGGTCTGTCCTAGCAGCGAAATCTCTTCTAAAGTACTGCCAGAAGCGGCCAGAATGGTGCCGTTGTCTACATCAAAACATAGGTCTTGAAAGCGCGTGCCAGCCTTTATCAAATTCAAATAATTGGGCGAATAGGTGTAGGCATAAAGTCCGTTTTCGTGCGCCATGGCAAACATCTGTCCGTCCATTTTAACGGCATCAAGCACCAATCCGGCCGGTAATTGGCGCGGCTCCCAATATCCGTTGTTTCCAATATCGTAGTGCAACACGCGCGCCTGCTGCCCATCGTTTCCGAAAAGCAACACTTCATCCGATTGTAGGGGACAGATAGCAATCACATCCATCGGCACATCCAATGTCCAAAGCAATGCTTTTGTGCTAGCGCTATGAACCGCAATAAAATGGTCATTGTCGCCCACGAGGTTCAATTCTATCAAAAGGTAATTTGCGTCAGCATAAACGGTTTCGGGGCGATAAACGCCTGTTTGAAGGTTCATCGTCAACACGCCTGAAAGTCCGTAGCTCCGAACTTCCCTATCGTAGGTGGTGGCGTAAACCGTATTTCCATCGCAGAAAATGTCTTGATATCTTGGGTATTGCGCCAATGGAAACACATCTTGGCCCCAAACCACTGATCGGCCCTTGATGTCATAGCTCAAGATGCCAGTGGAAAAGTTGCCAATCAAATTCAGTCGGTCGCTCAAAGAATTGACCGAAATCTTTTTGATGTCTTGAGAAGCAGTGATCCAATTGCTGGAATTTTGAAAGAGTGAATCAATAACCGTTATGCGATCAGAACCATTTCCGGAAGAGGTGGAGAAAAATATGCTTCTCCGCTTTTTGGGCAAGGCGTTTATCTTGATCTGTGCGTAATCCTTCGCTTGGTTAGATCCATCTGATGCGGTTACGACAGCATAGTAAGTGCCCGTCTCCAAAAGTTTGTTTGATAAAATGATCTGTGCCGATCCCATGTTTGAATTGCTGGTCATATCAACCGAAACTGAATTGGTGGCAGGGATAAAATCAGCATTCACAACATTGACAGTAACGGACGCCAAATGTGTTTCGTCCAGTGCTTCAAATTCCACTGAAACGGTATCCAATACCGAGTATGTGGTTCCGTAAGTGGGCGAGCTGATTGATACCATCGGAGGCACATCGTCCTTTTGCTTACATCCGTAGCAGGCCAGTAAAGAGGCAAAACAAAAACTGACTACAGCTCTAATGGACATAAAACAAAGTTATGCACGGGATGTGAACTACGTAATAACAAGAGAACGTGAATAATTACAAGGCAATATCCCCTTTTAAAACCGTTAATTTGGTGGTCGAAATGATAGACGATTCTGCGCCTGAAAATTTGAGTGATGACGTTGGCGATGCGCCACACGATAGCGGAAGAACAAAGCAAAAAATCCGCATTAAGTATCGTCAAAAAGTAAAGATCAAGCAGCGGCCGCGAGGCTATAAGATTCAGCGATATTGGAAAAAAAATCAGAAAAATCTGATTTCCAGCATCATTCTAGTAATACTGTTGGGTGCCACGGCATACATGGTAGTTCAGGTAGTAAAACAGCAGATTGAACAGAATAAATACGAGAAAAATCAAAAATTAAGAGTGGGCTGAGCGGATGACACAAGACACAAAAACCAGAAGACAGAAACCTTCAACCTACACGCAATCCAAACAAGGATTGGAACACGGTAAAGTTCCGCCAAATGCTACCGATCTGGAGGAAGCAGTTCTTGGTGCGTTGATGCTTGAAAGTGATGCGCTCAATGATGTGGTAGAGATCCTGAAACCAGAAAGCTTCTATCGCATAGAACATCAGAAGATTTTCGAGGCCATTACCGACCTGTTCAGCAAAAGTGAACCTATTGATATCCTCACCGTTTCCAGTTGGTTGAAAAAAGAGGGAAGCCTTGATCTGGTAGGCGGTCCTTATTATGTGAGTCAACTGACTGACCGCGTTGCATCTTCTGCAAACGCAGAGTTCCATGCTAGGATCATTGCACAGAAGTTCATTCAGCGCGAATTGATCCGTGTTTCTGGCGATATCTACCACGAAGCTTTTGAGGATACGACAGATGTTCTGGACCTTTTGGATAAAGCGGAATCGAGCCTCTTTTCGGTTGCAGAAGGCAACCTTCGAAAGAGTTACGATTCGATGAGTGTGCTTGTGAAGAAAGCGCTTCAGGAAGTGGAAGAAGCGGCTACAAAAGATGGAGGTATTACCGGTGTGCCAACAGGCTTTACTGAATTGGACAAAATGACCAACGGTTGGCAGAAATCTGACCTATTGATCATTGCCGCCCGACCTGCCATGGGTAAAACAGCATTCGTGCTTTCGATGGCACGCAACATGGCGGTCGATTTCAAACGTCCCATTGCTTTCTTCTCATTGGAGATGGCTTCCATTCAATTGGTCAACCGACTTATTTCCAGCGAATCTGGAATTCCTGGTGAGAAGCTAAAGAAAGGCCAACTCGACAAATCGGATTGGGAACACATGCACGCTTCATTGAAGCAACTTGGTGAAGCTCCGATTTTCATTGATGATACAGCAGCATTGTCCGTGTTCGAACTTCGCGCCAAGTGCCGTAGATTAAAAGCTCAGCACGACATACAAATGATCGTGATCGATTATTTGCAATTGATGACTGCTGGCGGAAGCCAGAAAGGTGGAAACCGTGAACAAGAGATCAGTACAATTTCACGCTCATTGAAGAGTTTGGCAAAAGAACTGGAAGTTCCTGTCATAGCACTTTCGCAGTTGAGTCGTGCGGTTGAAACCCGAGGCGGCACAAAACGACCAATGCTATCTGACCTTCGTGAATCCGGAGCAATTGAGCAGGATGCTGACATGGTCATGTTCCTCTATCGTCCAGAATATTATGGCATCGAAGTTTCGGAAGAAACCAACTTGCCAACGGAAGGATTGACGGAGCTAATTGTGGCAAAACACAGAAGTGGTGCAACAGGAACGGTTCCATTGCGTTTCATCAATAGTTTGGCAAAGTTCACCAACTATGACGACCCAGAATTCAGTATTGCTGGTGGACCAAGCGCCATGCCACGATCATCAGAATTCGATAGTCCGAATGTGATGACTAAAATGTCGAGGATGGATGATCTTGACGATCTGGAAGACGATGATGATTCGGTATTTTAAATCAATAATAGCAACCCTTGCGTTTATCTTGATAAGCAGCCAACTCATGGCGGCTTATCTTCTTATTCCTATGGATGATTCGCAAAAGAATCATCTCAAAGCCTACGGTATTGCCTATTGGGTGTTGCAGGCCGAAGTCGAAGTAGACTGGCTACTCAACTACCGTGGTGGCAGTTTTATGTGCAAATACGCCAAGGAAATTGAGAGCGAATGCATGATAAGAGGTGTGAGTTTCGAGATTATTGCTGATGCCCAATCAACGGCTATCCTTCAAGAAATTGCTGATCCAGAAGTAAATATGGACATTGCCAAATTGGAAAAGGTTCCCAAAATCGCTGTCTATAGCCCAAAAAACAAGCAACCATGGGACGATGCAGTTACGCTTGTTCTCACCTACGCTGAAGTTCCCTACGATGTTATCTATGATGATGAGGTGCTGGATGGAAAACTGCTCCTTTACGATTGGCTCCATCTGCATCACGAAGATTTTACTGGGCAATACGGACGATTTTGGAATAGTTACAGAAATGCTCCTTGGTATCAAGAACAAGTTCAATATTCTGAGGAAATGGCCAGAAGGAATGGCTTCAATAAAGTTTCCGAGCTCAAACTTGCTGTAGCCAACAAGATCAAGGAATACACGGCTGGAGGCGGATTTCTTTTTGCCATGTGTTCTGGAACAGACTCTTACGACATCGCTTTATCAGCGCATCAAATTGACATTTGCGAATCCATGTTCGATGGAGATGCCTCTACCCCCAACTACAACAGCCAGCTCGATTACCAGAACTGCATCGCATTCGACAACTTCCAACTGATCACCGATCCTGCCAAATACGAGTTCTCAAACATCGATGCAACAGAGTCGCGCCAAGGAAAGGTCACCGAAAAAACCGACTACTTCGCACTGTTTGAATTCTCCGCCAAATGGGATCCAGTGCCCACAATGCTTTGCCAAAATCATGAGCAGCTCATCAAAGGCTTCATGGGACAGACCACCGCATTCCGCAAACAATTCATAAAAACGGATGTGCTCATTATGGGCGAGAACAAATCACTTCAGGAAGCGCGTTACATTCATGGTACGCTCGGAAAAGGCCAATGGACCTTCTACGGTGGCCACGACCCAGAAGACTACCAACACTTCGTTTACGATCCACCAACAGATCTTAACCTCCATCCAGATTCGCCAGGTTATCGACTGATTCTCAACAATATATTATTCCCAGCAGCTCGCAAGAAAAAGCAGAAAACCTGATCATATTTAAACGACTGGTATAAGTTATTGGGCGTTCCCCCGAATTGCTCCGTAAACTGCGCAATCGGTGTCGGGCTGTTCGCTATATCTTTTTTCAGAACGGCCGCTGAGCGAGCTTAGCCGAAGCCTGAGTGAAGTCGAAGACAGAGAGAAGTCGAAGTGAAAGAGAACGAAAAAAGGATGCCGCTACCATCCCTAACGCAAGCCAACTTTAGATCTTACATTGAAACATCATAGAGGCAATGGATACAGAAATTGTCAATCCAAAAACGCCCAATTGATTCCAAACTTCCAAGCGAAATCGTTCACTGGATAATTCGGCACGCTGTAATACCTGTAGCCAAGCCAACCAGCATTAATGTGCGTGAACTTCACGAAAGCCCTCAATTTTTTCACCCGTAGATTCAAGAACACATCAATAAATGGATAATTCCCAACCTGTTTGGTGTTTTGCAAATAGAAATCAGACACAGCTGGATTGTAAGCGCTAGCTAAATAATTTGTCCAATAACTCGCCTGAACACCAACTTGCAATCTCAATTTCTTCTTAAAAAGGTCATTCTGATAATACAACATCCCATTTCCCAAGGCCAACGGAACGCGTATCTCATCTCCCGTTAATTTTAACTGAACTGCTCCATCCAAAGTCAAATGAAACCAGCGAACTCTGAAATGTTCCTGTAATCGAAACACCAGAAGTTGATTCACAGAATTGCTCTGATAAGGAAGTTTATCAGTTCCATAAACCACTAGATTATCGAGAATATGGTATGAAAAGCTTCCTCTAAATCGTAGCCGACTCTGTTCGTAAACCAATCCTGTTTTCAAATGCTGAGTTTGAAGCCATGAATTATCCCAAATGAAATGATTGCTCTGGTAGTTATCCGTAACAAAATCAGGTCTGAATAGAGAATAGTTAACAAACGCAGAAAAATGAGACTTGTCAATGGAATAGTCAAATTGCCCATCAACCTTCAGATCAAAAATATTATATCCGTAAACCATTAAATTACCGGCAGCATTCCAATCAACTTCGCCAAAAAGCTTTCCGTTCACATTTGCAAGCACTGAAACATTATGTACTTGTTTTGTAAACGTAGAATCGTACGAAATTCGATGATAATCGTGCCTTGCTCCAACGGCCAACCTGTTCAATACTTTATCCGGTAATGAATCCGATTTCACCAATTCAAATCGAAACGTATTTGATACTGAAAGCACTCTGGTAGAATCATATGTTGCAGTCGTATCAGAGTATATCTGCTCGTAAAAATGACTAGTCGTATCTGGTATATTATCATAGACCATTACGCTGCGGTCAACCGAAAAGGAATGAGAGATAGCAGGTCGATACCGATTCACATTAGATGTTGAATCCTCCTTTGCAAGAAAAAATCGATGCTCTAGTCCAACATCTACTCCTTTCCAATGATTGCTGGACTGTGGCAAATTGACAGAAATGAAACTTCGGCCACTCGTAACGTTGTTTTCAAAAATAGTATCGTTTGCAAGTCCTCCATTTTCTTCAGCAAGCAGATTGGAGTAATCAAATATGATGGCTGCTTTATACCTGCTATCCTTCGAACGAATAGTTGCAAAAACCGACATATCAGTAAACGTATTCGCTTGCCTATCATAAAACCCCAACGACTTAATCCGTTTGAAACTGAATCCAAAATTCAGCAATTGCCCAAAACCGCGTGTGAAATTCGCATGCAAATAGTTTTCCCTATTTGCCCCATTGACATATTGGACATTCGAAAACATCCTTTCCGAGAGTAAAATGGTACGTCTTTCTATCGATTTCCAAATACCCTGTCTTGACGAACGAAAATGGAATCCGAAAGATCGGTCAAAATCAAACAACACTTTATGATCAGCAGAGCCAATATTTCCCAGATCATTCCTTACAGGAGAAGTGGCATTAAAAGGATGAAAGTTCTGGACTCCCTGAAGCTGATTGAGCAGATAGTGCCCTTCTTCACCATACACCCAATCACTAAAAGTGTACTCCTTAACGTTTAGGGTATCAGAAACATTAGAAGGAAATAAGGAATCAATATGAAACTTTCCATTCTGTGCGAATCCATTGACTATTGCCAGACATAATCCGACAATCAATGGTAAAACGACAGCTATCCGAATGTTGTATGACAAAACGTTGGAAAGTATAGAAAACAAAAAACCCCGACCATTATTACATGGTCAGGGTTTAAATAAATTAAGGCAACGACATACTCTCCCACATGTTACTGTAGTACCATCTGCGCTGGTGAGCTTAACTTCTCTGTTCGGAATGGGAAGAGGTGAACCCCACCGCAATAGTCACCTTAAAGCTTTATATCAACCTAAGTTGATATTGACAATGAGGGAAGAAAATATATTGTAATTCTAAATCGCATTAGTTTGTAAAAGCTTACGGGTAATTAGTATTGCTCGGCTTTGACATTACTGCCTTTACACCTGCAACCTATCAACGTCATCGTCTCTAACGACCCTTAAAAGAAATCTAATCTTGAGGCGAGTTTCGTGCTTAGATGCTTTCAGCGCTTATCTCATCCAGACATAGCTACCCTGCGATGCAGCTGGCGCCACAACAGGTACACTAGAGGTCTGTCCATCTCGGTCCTCTCGTACTAAAGATAGGTCCTCTCAAATTTCTAACGCCCACAACAGATAGAGACCGAACTGTCTCACGACGTTCTGAACCCAGCTCGCGTGCCACTTTAATGGGCGAACAGCCCAACCCTTGGGACCTGCTCCAGCCCCAGGATGTGACGAGCCGACATCGAGGTGCCAAACCTCCCCGTCGATATGAGCTCTTGGGGGAGATCAGCCTGTTATCCCCGGCGTACCTTTTATCCTTTGAGCGATGGCCCTTCCATGCGGAACCACCGGATCACTATATCCTACTTTCGTACCTGCTCGACTTGTAGGTCTCACAGTCAAGCACCCTTATGCTATTACACTCTACGTACGGTTGCCAAGCGTACTGAGGGTACCTTTGAAAGCCTCCGTTACTCTTTTGGAGGCGACCACCCCAGTCAAACTACCCACCAAACAATGTCCTTGCATGCAAGTTAGACTCCAGATATTTAAAGGGTGGTATTTCAAGGACGACTCCACCGCTCCTAGCGAAGCAGCTTCGTAGTCTCCCACCTATCCTACACATCAAATACCCAAAGTCAATGTTAAGCTATAGTAAAGGTGCACGGGGTCTTTTCGTCCCGTTGCGGGTAATCGGCATCTTCACCGATACTACAATTTCACCGAGCTCGTGGCCGAGACAGCGCCCAGATCGTTACACCATTCGTGCAGGTCGGAACTTACCCGACAAGGAATTTCGCTACCTTAGGACCGTTATAGTTACGGCCGCCGTTTACTGGGGCTTCGATTCAAAGCTTCTCCCGAAGGATGACATCTCCTCTTAACCTTCCAGCACCGGGCAGGTGTCAGGCCTTATACTTCATCTTTCGATTTTGCAAAGCCATGTGTTTTTGATAAACAGTCGCCTGGGCCATTTCTCTGCGACCTCCCGAAGGAGGCTCCCCTTATCCCGAAGTTACGGGGTTAATTTGCCTAGTTCCTTAGCCACGGATCACTCGAGCACCTTAGGATTCTCTCCTTGACTACCTGTGTCGGTTTGCGGTACGGGTAGCTTTTACCTGAAGCTTAGAAGTTTTTCTTGGGAGTATGATTAGGACCATTATCCGCTTGCCCGAAGGCTCGCGGTACTATCAAGTTCAGCAGGGTTGGCGGATTTGCCTACCATCCCTATACCTACACTCTTTAACGTGCTATTCCGTCAGCACGCAGGTCTTTCACTTCTCCGTCACTCCATCGCAGTAAAGCTAGTACTGGAATATTAACCAGTTATCCATCCACTACCCCTTTCGGGTTCGCGTTAGGACCCGACTAACCCTCAGCTGATTA
>JAIPBM010000008.1:20000-180771 GCA_021739695.1 Flavobacteriales bacterium
CAACTTTACCAGATTATCTCCTTATTGAGCAACCGCGAATTCATGAATCGATTAGGTTATCCAACGCTTGGAATTGACCTGGACGAAGTATTCGGAAGTAATCTGGAAGTGATTTCTGCCAAACGCATTCTGATGAATGGCGAACACATATATAATGAAAGCGGAGATACGTATCGATCTGGCGGAGGAATTGCTCCTTGTAATGATTACGTGGCAGATGCATTTGTGCAAACACCAACCTGCAACTATAGTTCGCGCAGTGGAACGGCCATAAGTGCCGTTACGATTCACACAATTCAAGGAACCTACGCTGGAGCAATCAGTTGGGCACAGAACTGCAACGCCCAGGTTTCATACCATTATGTTGTCAGCAATACAGGGCAGATCACCCAGATGGTGTGCGAAGTGGACAAAGCTTGGCACGTAGGCTCTGAAAACCCTTACACAATAGGCATCGAACAAGACGGGGTTGTGAGTGACCCGAATAACTATACTGCCGCCATGTATGCTGCTACGGGGGATATCGTGTCTGACATCACGCAGAGTGGTTATGGAATAGATGGTCTGCGAACAGCCTATTTTCCTTGGGCTGCAACTACCTATTATAACGCAACCAGTACTCCTGGCTCATGTGTGCGGATCAAAGGTCATCAGCATTTCCCTAATCAATCACACACCGATCCTGGGCAATATTTTGATTGGGACTACTTCTACAAACTGATAAATCCGAACACACCGACCACCATCTTAATAGCCGCTTCTGGGAATTTTTATGATAGCGGTGGCCAGATCGGAGTTTATTATAGTGATGAACGGACAATTTCCCTCATTCAACCAACGAATGCCAGTACCGTTTCTGTCACGTTTCAACAGTTTGATCTAGAGGATCAATGGGACTACTTATATATATATGATGGCACGGACGTATTTTCTCCATTGATAGGTTATTACACGGGAACCAATAATCCAGGAACGGTTACCTCAAACAGTGGACATTTGTTGTTTGAATTTCGGAGTGATTGTTCATCTGCAGCAACCGGATGGGAGGCAAATTGGACTTCGCAAGGATTAGACATTACACCGCCAACAGTTGAGATAAACGCTGGTCCGTGGGAAACCGATAATTTCTATGCCTTCTACTCTGAAAATGATGAGCAAAGCGGTAGTGGAGTTAACGATGATGAGCGCTTTTCCTCCATCCTTGATTTTGATGGCAGTCGTTGGAGCGGAAATCCTGACCACGGTTTTCTATATGATGATTACAATCCTGGTTTGAGTGAATGGATTTCCCAGACAGGAACTTGGAATATTTCTGGAGGAACAGCTGTTCAATCAGACGAGGTCAATTCAAACACCAACCTGAATATTCCGGTAGTTCAAGAGCAATCCTTCAATTACTTGTATTCAGTGAAACTGAAAATCAATGGCTCGGGTGCGAATCGAAGAGCCGGAATGCACTTCATGTGTTCAGACGCAACGCTCGAAAACCGTGGCAATTCATACTTCATTTACCTGCGTGCTGACAACGACAAGGTTCAGATATATAAGGTAAGCAATGATGTTTGGGAATTGGAAACCGATGACGACCTGACCATTGATCCCAATGTTTGGTATGATGTAAAAGTGGTTTGCAATCACTTTAGTGGGGAAATTCGGGTTTATGTGGATGGCGCGATGGTCAGTTCTTGGACCGATTCTTCTCCGATCCTGAGCGGAAATAGCATTTCGTTACGAACAGGAAATTGTTCGGCTGAGTATGATGATGTGCGCGTATATAAAGGACGGCTTTCGGCTGAGTATGTGAATGTCGGAACAGCCAATGACCCAGTTCGATATCAAAACCCAAATCCTAACATAGCTGCTTGCGAAATCAGAACTTACATCTTTGACCATGCTGGAAATTGCTCTTCGGAAGATGTATTGCAGGTGAATATTGATTGGACGCCTCCAGTTCTGTATGGAGTTGCGGATGGCATTTCATCAGACATTGACCAAACAAACGATGGCGCGCAACTCTTTGCCAATTGGTCTGCGGCTACAGATCCTCACTCAGGAATTGCGTACTATGAAGCGGCAGTTGGAGATGCTGCTGGTGCAGCGAATGTTTATCCGTTCACCAATGTTGGATTGAACACTTCTATTAATGTTCCTTACGTTTTGACACCAAATGATTGGTATTACGCAACCGTGAAAGCCGTGAATGGCGCTGGATTGGAAGAAGCGGACACCTCAGATGGCCAGCAATACATTGATATCACAGTTGGAATCGTGGAAATGATGATTCAATCCGTTTACCCGAATCCAACAACGGGAATTGTAAATCTGCCACAAATTGAAAACTTGAAATGGCAATTGCTGGATGTCATTGGTAGAACTGTTGCGGAAGGAAGCGGAGAATCGCAAATTGACCTTGAAGCAATTGGCATGGCAGAGCAAACGTATTTTCTGTTCATTACCACCGAAGAAATCAGTACCGCAACCAAGTTGATTTACCTGAAACCCTAACTATTTACTCTTATATATAAGGTAGCTGAAATCCTTCTCATCGAAAATCTCGTTCGCGATGCGAAGAAGTTGAGATGAAGTAAGCTGTTCTATTTTCTGAGCAATTTCTTTCCAAGTTCGAACTTCGTCAAACGCCAAAAGGCTCTTCCCTATTCCCAACATCTGACTTTGGTTGTTCTCTTGCCCGATTGCCACTTGTCCCAAAAGCTGCTGTTTGGTCTTGTGCAACTGCGCTGTACCCAAACCCTTCTCGCGAAGCAAACGAAGTTCCTTGTGTGTAAGATCGATGCACTTTTTCAGAAACTTCTCGTCCATTCCTAAATAAATAGAGAACAGACCTGTGTCTGAATACGAAGTATAATTTGTCTCTACATTATATGTGTAACCGTGACGTTCGCGAAGCGTCATGTGCAATCGTGCATTCATTCCTGGTCCGCCCAAGAGGTTCGATAAAAGATAAAGTCCAATTCGATTATCATGACCTGCCGAATAAGCCACGTTTCCCATCATCAGGTGCGTTTGATAATTGGACTTCTGTGCTTCTAAGCGAACAGGTTTGTAGCCACTGAAAGGCATACGTTCAGCAACAATACCACTTGTTTCTATTTCGCTACCGAAGTAGCGTTCAATCATTGCTTTCAATTTCTTTAGATCGATCTTCCCAACCGAACTAATTACCATTTGATCGGTACGATAACCACGCTTCAGGAATTTGCGAACCGCAGCTGCATCAAAACTGTACACACTTTCGGGCGTGCCAAGCGTGCCTCGGCCAATCGGGTCATTGGCAAAGACCAACTCATCAAACTCATCGAAGATCATTTCTGACGGAGAATCCAAATAAGAATTGATCTCATCGACAATAACTGATTTTTCCTTTTCCAATTCCTTGGCAGGAAAAGTGGCATGAAACACAATATCATTGAAGAGTTCCAACGCTCGACCGTAATGCTCTTTCAAAAAAGTAGCATGCACTACAGTCTCCTCCTTTGTCGTATACGCGTTCAACTCCGCGCCAATATCCTCCATGCGACTTAACACGTGATACGCTTTCCGTTTTTCGGTCCCTTTGAAGATCACATGCTCGATAAAATGGGCCAATCCGTGCTCATCAGGCAACTCATCGCGCGAACCCATATTGACGAAAAATCCCAAATGCGCAACGGGCGAATTCACTTCCCTGTGAATACACCGAATGCCGTTGGCCAGCGTCCACCTCTCAAAATATTCTTCTTGCATTGCGCTAAAAGTACTTCTTGAAAAACGGAAATTTCGATAGCAGGATATCTTCTATCCTTTTGGTATCAATCAGCGCTAAAAGGGCGCATGCCAAAAACGGCAATGCAGGAACTTTGTATCGAACGATTGCTCCAACAACGGGCGTCACAAGACCTGTGAGTACGAGAATGACCAAGGCAAAAAACAGCGACACGTAGAAAATCGGGTTTCGCAACGCTTCTGCTTGAAAATAGAACAGCAGCAGAATCATCAAGAACCCAATGATCAGATTTTCCAAACCCGAGAGCAACATGAACGGTGAACGAATTTCCCACGGAAATGGTCGGTATGTAGCATTGATAAAAGCCACAGGCATCGCCTTCAGAAAACTCCAAGCATTGGGTTCCAAACGGGGGATTTCTATTGTACTTCCCGTTTTGCCATAGTCGAGTAGTACAGTGAGTTCGCTTCCCGCTTCCAAGTTGCGGATTGGGGAAATTGAATCCTTGGCATGTTTCCAATAAACAGCAGTCACCGCATCATTTAGCAACACATTTTTCCGGTCATTCGTAAAGGTCAGAAGCTCATAATTTTCAGCCTCTATATATAAGGTATCATTTGAGGCAGTTTTAACGTATGTTCCGCCCTCTGCCAACTGGTAGAATTCGTACTGCTTTTGCGCCAACCGTTGTAGTGGATCTTTATCTGGCGCAAGCTGAGCGATCATCAACGTTGCCAATCCAAGCAATGAATAGATTCCAATAAAAACAAGTGCTGGATGGAATTTAGCTGTTCGCAGCGAAAGTTGCCAAGCAAGTAATCCTGGGAGAATCGCAATGAGCGCATAACTCTTAACCGTAAAAAGGAAGAACAAACTGGTGATCATCAAACTCAGTCTTCCTACCAAAAAACCATCGTTCATCCATTTCATCGCCCCAAAAAGGAATAGACCAAGCCCGAAAAGCAACAGCGGCTCTTTCAGTACACCCGATGCCCAAAACATCATTCCTGGCAAGAGAAAGACACCAGCGAAAAACCACTTCTCCTTTGATGGTGCCATTTGTTTAAGAAAGTGGAGAATTCCAGTGAGCCCAATCATTCCAAGGAAATTGGCAACTACGCTATGTACGTTATAATGCCCAAGGGAGAACAATCTGACAAAGGCATTGAACCGGATAATTGTATGCGTGTCGTTGGCAATGCTGCTTCCATAAGGACGATACCAATGGTTCATATGGTCGTAATACTGGTCAAAATGAGGTGTGTTGTTTCCCAATCCGAAAAGCATTTTTACAAAATCCATCGGATGCCGACTCAAAGCTGAGAACATCACCATTCCATCATCATAATACTTCCAGATATCTGCGGTTGAGCGATCTGTATAGTAATAGGTGTATATTAGATAAAGAAGAAAGCCACTCAGCACCTTTAAAACAAACGCGCCTTGAAACCATCGGACAGGAATATTACCGATCCTAAAAAACCTCATTCTGGAAATCAGAAAAAGGAATAGGGCCAAATAGCCAAGAGTCAGTGCCGTCCCGATGAGATGATCCATAGATTCAAATGTAACAGCTTGACAGAATATTGAACTCCGAATTGAGCCAGTTTAACCCGAAACCGTGTTAATAACTATGGATGATGCTACGGCACTACCAAAGCTCCGCAAAAGTGCTGTTCGTTACTTTTGCAGTTCAATTCAATCTTGAATCTGCACAAAGATGGACAACACCACTACCAACCAATTGACAACCGTAGAAACTGCTGGAAAACTAGGTCTTCGACCAGAGGAATTCGAGAAAATAAAAGGCATTCTTGGCCGTACTCCGAATTTTACTGAGCTCAGTATTTTCTCAGTAATGTGGAGCGAGCACTGCAGTTACAAGAACTCCATCAAATGGCTAAAAACATTGCCAAGAACTGGTTCGAAGATGCTGGTAGAAGCAGGTGCTGAGAACGCAGGATTGGTTGATATTGGCGATGGATTGGCCTGTGCATTCAAAATCGAATCGCACAATCACCCTTCGGCATTGGAACCATATCAAGGAGCTGCAACAGGTGTTGGTGGAATTAACCGCGACATCTTTACGATGGGTGCACGTCCAATTGCACAATTGAACTCCCTTCGTTTCGGAAATCCAGACCTCGACAAGACAAAATGGTTGGTGAAAGGCGTGGTAAAAGGAATTGGCGATTATGGCAATTCATTCGGAATTCCAACCGTTGGCGGAGAGGTTTTCTTTGATGAATGCTACAACCAGAATCCGCTGGTAAATGCCATGTCCGTTGGAACTTTGGAGGTTGGGACCATGGTTTCTGCCACTTCGCATGGCGTTGGAAATCCTGTTTTCATCGTTGGGTCTTCTACAGGTAAAGATGGAATACACGGAGCAACTTTTGCCTCTGGCGATATTACAGAAGACAGTGCCGAGGACCTTCCGGCAGTTCAAGTAGGCGATCCGTTCCAAGAAAAATTGTTATTGGAAGCATCGCTCGAAGTGATCAAAACAGGTGCCGTTATCGGCATGCAGGATATGGGAGCAGCGGGCATCACTTGCTCCACTTCGGAAATGAGCGATAAAGGTGGTCACGGTATGGACATCTGGTTGGATAAAGTTCCAACCCGTCAGCAGAACATGTTGGGATGGGAGATCCTACTCAGCGAATCGCAAGAGCGAATGCTCATAGTGGTTGAAAAAGGACGTGAAGAAGAAGTACTTGCAGTATTCGATAAATGGGATCTGAATTGTGTGGAGATCGGAGTCGTTACAGAACCAAATCGAGGAGAGAAAGGCGGAACGCTTCGTTATTACATGAATGGCGAATTGGAAGCTCAAGTTCCTGCTTGGGACCTCGTTCTTGGTGGTGGCGCTCCAGTTTATGATCGCGAATATTCAGAACCAGCGTATTATGCTGAATATCAGAAATTCAATATCGATCAACTTTCTGAACCAGAAAGCTTGAAAGATGCTTCGTGGCACTTGATCGGCCATTTGAACATTGCTTCGAAAAACTGGGTAACCGAGCAGTACGACAGCATGGTTGGCACATTGAATATGAGCACCAACTCTCCATCTGATGCAGCTGTTGTAAACCTAAAAGACAGCAATCGTGCGTTGGCAATGACAGTGGATTGCAACTCGCGCTATGTGAATGCCGATCCAGAAAAAGGAACACAGATAGCCGTTGCTGAAGCGGCCAGAAACCTGATCTGTACTGGTGCGGAACCAACTGGTGTTACCAACTGCCTCAATTTTGGAAATCCTTACCAGCCAGAAGTTTTCTGGCAATTCGTGGGAGCCATTAAAGGAATGGGTGCAGCATGTCGAAAGTTCGATACGCCTGTTACAGGTGGAAACGTGAGTTTCTACAATCAATCAGTATATAAAGACAGAACTGAACCGGTCTTCCCTACTCCAACCATCGGAATGGTGGGGATTTTGGGAGACAAATCAGATAGAATGACGTTGGATTTCAAAACCGCTGGCGACCTGATCTATTTGGTGGGCACATCAAGAAACGATGTCAATTCTTCTGAATATCTGTACAGCTTCCGAGGAGTTAAAGGTTCGCCTGCTCCTTTTATCGATCTGGAAGAAGAGTATGCTGTTCAGCAATTGATCCTTGCATTGATCAAGGAAAGAATCGTACAATCGGTTCATGATGTTTCCGATGGTGGACTGTTCATCACCGTTCTTGAATCGGCTTTACCAAAAGGATTTGGATTTGAGTTTGAGAGCGATTCAGAGATCAGAACTGACGCCTTCCTTTTCGGAGAAAGCCAAAGTCGAGCAGTTGTTTCCATCAAGCCAGAAGCTCAAGATGAATTCGTAGAACTGATGTCAGCGTCTGGTGTAGATTATACGCTTCTTGGAACGGTGACTTCAGATGACAAAATGGTCATTGATGGAGAAGAATTCGGAAAAGTAAGCGAGGCAAAAAAAACATACAATTCTGTGCTTGCCAATAAAATGGCCTAACGCTATTATCGTTCATAGCTTGCATTTATGAATGCAATTAAAAGTACTTAGCTGTCGTAGGCTTGCAAGGTTTCGGTGAAACCTTATTTTTGGACGCTTGATGAAAATCAACTGACCGATTTTGGTCGTTAACCTCTAATCCAAAATAACGCTTATGAGCCGTCCACTTCCTTTAGATATGATGTACCGTTGGGAACGCGAATCACCAAATTTGGTGTTCATGCGTCAACCGATAAACGGTAAATGGCACGAATGGACCTGGAAAGAAACCGGACAGGAAGTGCGAAAAATGGCCGCTTACCTGAAAGGTTTGGGCTATGAGCCAGGCACCAAGATTGCCATGATTTCGAAGAATTGTGCGCACTGGATCATCTGCGACCTTGCCATTCAGATGGCTGGATATTGTGGGGTTCCTCTTTATCCGAACCTGAATGATGAAACCATCAAGCAGATTTTGGTTCACAGCGAATCGAAGTTGCTTTTCGTTGGAAAATTGGATGATTGGGCTTCTATGCGACCAGGAGTTCCAGATAACGTGAAGTGTATTGCGTTTCCTTTTTACACAGAACCTGGATATGACGAGTGGAATGATCTTGTAAAAGATGTGCAGCCGATTAAGGATAACGTACACCGTGATCCAAAAGACATGGCAACTATCATTTACACTTCTGGGACAACCGGAATGCCGAAAGGTGTGATGCACAAATTCCACAACTTTGGATGGGCTGCTGAAAAAGCGATGGACGAGCTTCGATTGCAGCCTCATACACAACGTTTCTTCTCGTACCTCCCACTCTGCCATATTGCAGAAAGACTTTTGGTAGAAATGGGAAGTATTTACACTGGTAGCCCAGTTTCGTTTGCTGAATCGTTGGATACGTTTGCTGCGAATTTGGCCGAATCGAAACCTACTGTTTTCCTTGGAGTTCCAAGAATCTGGAGCAAATTTCAGCAAGGAATTCTTGGCAAAATGCCACAGAAAAAATTGGATCTGTTCTTGAAAATTCCAATTCTGAGCGGAATCGTTAAGAAGAAGATCAAAACAGGCTTGGGACTACAGGAAGCTGAAAACGTATTCACTGGAGCAGCTCCTACGCCAGATTCACTGATTCATTGGTTCGCCAAACTGGACATCAACATTCAGGAAGCGTATGCGATGACAGAGAATTGTTGCTACAGCCACGTTACTCGAAACAACGCTATCAAAGTTGGATATGTCGGTCAGCCTTTGCCCGATTGCGAAGTAAAATTGAGCGACATCAAAGAGATTCTTGTGAAGCACGAAGCCTTGATGGACGGCTATTATAAAGAGCCAGAATTGACGGCAGAAACAATGGTTGACGGTTGGCTTAGAACAGGAGATGAAGGCTACATTGATGATCAAGGATTCTTGAAAATCACTGGTCGAGTGAAGGATCTATTCAAAACTACCAAAGGGAAGTATGTTGCTCCTTCTCCGATTGAAATGCACATTTCTGAGAATGCGGATCTTGAACAGGTATGCGTGGTCGGTGATGGAATTCCGCAACCGATCGCGTTGTTGGTGATGTCTGAGTCAGGAGCAAAAAAATCGAAGACCGAATTGACAGATAGCATACTTAAAACACTTGACCGTGTGAATCCTTTGTTAGATCATCACGAACAAGTGAAAAAAGCAATTGTGGTTAAAACTGCATGGACAGTGGAGAACGAATTGCTTACTCCGACAATGAAGATCAAACGTAATCCGATCGAAAAGATCTACCACAAGAATTATGAGAAGTGGTACGAATCGCCTGAAAGAATTATCTGGGAATAATTTCTGATTGAAATTGAATTAAAAAGGCCGCTCAAATGAGTGGCCTTTTCTTTTTTCGCCCGTCTTTGCCTGACATTTATCATACTTAACAAAGACACTGGTAAGGCGCTGAATCTCAGCTTAAAGGTTACTTGCAAACGTTAATTACCGTCCTTCATGAATAGTCTCACAAAATCAGTTTTGCTTGTCGTCATTTCAAGTTCGATTTTTTCATGCCAATCGAAGCAAGAAAAGATCAAACCACAATATAAAGCACTAGTTGAATCTGTGTATGCTTCAACTACGGTTGAACCCGATGATCTGTACGAGGTTTATCCAACCGCTTCTGGCGTGCTGGTTAAGGTTTTCATCGAGGAAGGTGACACGGTTTCCATCAACCAATTGTTAGCAGAAGTTGAAGCAGACGAACCCACTATCAATGCAGAGAATGCCGCTTTAAAAAAAAGCCTTTCTGAAGAAAGTTATTCGGGAGCAGCAAGTGCGCTGGCCAGATTGAAAGATGATATTCGAATGGCTAAAGATCAACTCCGCATCGATTCGCTCAACTACACACGCCAACAGCGATTGTGGGAAAAGCAAATAGGCTCTGAAGTAGATCTTGAATATCGAAAGTTGAAGTACGAATCGTCTTCAAATCACTTGGCCACGTTGCGTTCTTCGCTGAAAGAAACCGACCGAGAACTTCGCAATCAACTCAAGCTTTCGAAAAACGAATTACAACGCGCGCTTTCGCGATTGGGTGATTATTCCATTCGATCAAGAATCAACGGAAGAGTTTATTCACTTCTGAAGAATGAAGGAGAATTGGTCAATGCACAACAAGCGTTTGCTGAGATTGGAAAGCGAGACGCTTTCGTACTGAAAATGTTGGTGGATGAAGTCGATATCATCAAGGTGGAGACTGGACAGCGCGCGCTGATAACCTTGGATGCATTTGCCGATACGGTTTTCGAAGCACGGGTCACGAAAATCTACCCATCTAAAGACGAACGAACACAGACGTTTCTGATTGAAGCTTCTTTCGTTTCGCCACCAGATGACCTGTATAACGGACTAGCTGGCGAAGCGAATATCATCACCGCGCAATCAGAAAATGTGCTTGTCATTCCGTCTGAGTTCCTCTTCAACAACAACCAAGTAAAAACCAAGAATGGACAAGTTGAAGTTACCATCGGCAGACGAAACATGGAATGGGTGGAAATAACTTCTGGTCTCGATACCAACGCAATTTTGGTTAATCCGTAGCAGCATGACCAACTACCGCGTCATACTCGATATCACACGAACTCATTTGCTTTCGCGATTCAAGCAAACGGGCGTGGCGGCTTTGGGCGTGACCTTCGGTATTGGCATGTTCATTACCATGATCGGATTCATGACAGGTTTGAACGGACTGTTGGATGGTCTGATTCTGAACCGTACGCCACACATTCACATTTACAACGAAATTGAGCCAAGCGAAGAACAACCGATTGAATTATTGGGCGATTTCAGTCAAACGTTTAATGTCGTTTCGTCCGTAAAACCGAAGCAAAGCCTAGTTCGGATTCATAATGCATTGCCACTTATTTCTCAACTCCGAAAAGACGAACGTGTGAAAGGCGTTACGCCACAGGTAAATGCCAATGTGTTCTATCTCGCGGGCTCCATTCAACTGAACGGAATGATAACGGGAATCAATGTGATGGACGAACTGGAACTATTCAACTTCGGAGATTACATCGTTGAAGGCAGCGCCAGCGACCTCGTCAAGAACAACAAGGGAATTCTTCTCGGTTCGGGAATTGCCACCAAAATGTCGGTCACAATTGGTGATCGGATTCAGGTAAAATCGGTGAATGGCAGCATCATTCCGTTGAAGATCGTTGGTATTTTCCAAAGCGGATTGGCCGAAGTGGACAAGATTCAGAGCTACGTGAACCTGAAAACAGCGCAGCAATTACAAGGCGGAAGCAACGACTACATTTCTGACATCAACGTGAAGTTGTGGGACATGGAATTGGCGCCAAAAATGTCCAAAGAGATTAGCAGTCAGCATAAACTCACGGCCGTAGATATCAAAACCGCCAATGCGCAATTTGACACGGGTTCTTCGGTCAGAAACCTCATCACGTATGTGGTTTCCATCACCTTGCTTACCGTAGCTGGATTCGGCATTTACAACATTCTAAACATGCTCATTTACGAGAAAATGAATGACATCGCCATCCTGAAGGCAACAGGTTTTTCGGGCAATGATGTCAAGCTCATTTTCATGAGTCAGGCCATTTTGATCGGATTTGTTGGTGGTATTCTCGGGCTCTTACTCGGACTGACAGGGTCACTTATAATTGACAATATTCCGTTCAATACAGCTGGATTGCCAACCATCAAAACTTACCCTATTACCTACGATTATCAGTATTACCTCATTGGAATGGCATTCGCGTTGGCATCAACTTTTCTTGCCGGTTACCTGCCAGCTAGAAAGGCTGAGAAAATCGACCCCGTTGATATAATCAGAGGACAATGAGCAAGGTTTTGGAAGCGAGAAATATTCAGAAGCACTTCCGTTTTCCGGTCGACTTCCACGTGCTGAAAGACATTTCGTTCAGTATCGATCATGGCGAATTCGTTTCCATCATGGGGAAATCGGGTTGCGGTAAATCGACTTTGCTTTACATCCTTTCTACGATGGATACGGATTATGAAGGCGAACTTTTTCTGGACGAAAAACTGATAACCACCAACACGGCCAACCAACTTGCTCGTTTACGGAACGAGAAGATCGGGTTCGTATTTCAATTCCACTATCTGTTACCCGAGTTCACGGTGCTTGATAATGTGATGCTTCCAGCACGAAAATTGGGCAAGAAGAGTTTTGAAGAAATCCGCGAAGACGCATTAGAAAAGCTTCGTTTGCTGGACATTCACGATCAAGCACATAAGAAAGCTACCATGATTTCGGGCGGTCAAAAACAGCGGGTTGCTATTGCGCGTGCGCTTATCAACGATCCCGTCATTATTATGGGAGACGAACCGACCGGAAACCTAGACAGCAAGAATTCTAATACGGTTTTCAATATTTTCAGAGACCTGAGCCAAGAGAAGAAATTCTCTCTTTTGGTTGTAACCCACGATCAGGATTTTGCCGACAAAACCGACCGCATTATTGAAATGGGAGACGGACGGATTATCTCTGCTTAGCCTTTTGCAGTTTTAACCATTTCAAATCCTGCTTTTCCGATGAAGAAAGCAAGGAACACCCACGGAAACCCGTGAAATACAAGGTCGAACCAATCCATTCCTGTCATACCAATGGCACCACCAGCCACCCAACGGATTTTACCAACGATGTGTGGTTCTGGAACAAAAGGAGCCAGACCGAGTGTGAGTGAGGCAATAAGCCAAGTAGTAAGTTGTTTTTTGGTATTCGAATTCATGTGGCAAAGTTCCGCAACCATTTCTTTCCGAAGGTGACAATTGACACAGATCATTCTTATGTATCTTTGAAAAACCAAATTTGAGATGGGATTAGAGGCTCTTAAACTGGAATTGATTGAATGGCTTAGTCGGTTGGACGATAGCTCAACGATTGAGTACCTTAAAATCGTCAAAGACAACTCCGATAAGGATCTCGATTGGTGGAATGACCTTTCTGAAAATGAAAAAGCTGGGATTGAACGTGGACTGAAAGACATTGAAGAAGGTCGAGTTCATCCTCACAGTTCAGTGAAGGCAAAATATGGCCTCTGAGTTTCAAATCATCTGGTCAGATGAGGCCATTTCAAACCTTGAGAAAATTCTTGACTATTTAGAACGGAAATGGACCGAAAGAGAAGTCAATCGTTTCAAAGTATTACTTTCCAGACAGCTTGACATAATCCAAAACAACCCAGAATTGTTTCCGAAATCTGGAATTCAGTCCTTACTCAGAAAAGCAGTTCTTAGCAAGCAAACCTCCATCTATTATCTGATCAGAGACGACAGTATTTACTTGGTCTATCTTTTTGATAATCGGATGAATCCCGAGAAATTGAAGTAATCGAATTCAACTCACCTCAAAGCTGTTCCAAGTCTCAAACTTCCATATCTCAAGCACATTTTCTACCGAAATGGAATACGGTTTATAGATTCGATTGCTGGAAACCAACTGAAAACTTCGGCCATTTTCCAAGTTGTTGTAAAGCAGTTTGAAAACCACGCCATCATCTTTAGTGATGACAATGCAAGGCGTTCCATTCTTGATGTCGTTCCAATCTTGGATGAACGAACCCGTTACCCACGCATTTTCGGGAATCGGCAACATGCTATCGCCCTTTATCTGAAAGCAGCGATACGTTCTGTTTTTCGGCAGAAATGGCAACTGAAACTTTGGCAATTTCTCCACGAATTCGGGGTCACCATAGCCATTAGCATATCCAGCTTGCGCTTTGGTTGCCACCATTTCAATGTTCTCGTTTCCTTGATTATCGGTGGTCACGGTCAGCAGGCGAAGCTTCTGTCCCGTGATGTCTACATCCATTCCGCGTTCGATTTCGGAGAGTTGGAATGCTGAAAGTTTGCTCAGGTCGTAGCGAATCAACGCATCTAAACTGATCTTGAAATACTCTGCCATGCGGATGAGCTTCGCGAAGGGCGGCTGCACTCCTTTCTCATAACCAATTAAGGTCGTGCGACTTAACTCCAACGTCTTAGCCAAATCGGTCTGCGAAATCTGCTTTCGCTCTCTCAAGAATTTCAGATTTATTGATAAATACATTCGACCAAAAGTGTACAACGAAATTACAAATAGTCTACATTATAAACTCATTAATGTCGAAATGGCCAACATATCAAATAGATTACGAACTGAACATTTAATGTTGTGCTAGAATGAAACCATGAAATCCATCATCCACATAGACCTCGACACCTTTTTCATCTCCTGCGAGCGGCTGCTCGACAGCCGATTAAACAACAAACCTGTGCTTGTGGGTGGCGTAACCGACCGTGGTGTGGTCGCATCATGCAGCTACGAAGCTCGTTTGTTCGGAATCCATTCGGCCATGCCCATGAAAATGGCGCGACAACTTTGCCCCGAAGCCATTGTGATTCGTGGTGACAGCAGTACCTACAGCAAACAATCGAATATCGTTACCGAGATCATCAAGGAGGAATCTCCTTTGTTTGAGAAATCGAGCATTGATGAATTCTACATAGATGCCACAGGAATGGACCGCTTTTTCGGTTGCTACAAATGGTCTCAGGAATTGCGCACACGCATCATAAAAGAGACGGGACTTCCCATTTCCTTCGCGCTTTCTACCAGTAAAACGGTCGCAAAAGTGGGTACGGGCGAGGCCAAACCAAACAACCACAAGGAAATTCCGAAGGATACGGAAATGCCATTCCTCGCACCGCTTTCCATCAAAAAGATTCCTCAGGTTGGCGACCAAACCTACCGTATGCTCCGTAGCATGGGCGTGGAAAAAGTGAAAACCGTGCAGGAAATGCCGATGGAACTGATGGAGCGCGTGATGGGCAAGCCAGGCATCTCGCTTTGGAAGAAGACCCACGCCATCGACAACACGCCCGTCATCCCCTATCACGAACGGAAATCCATTTCCCTTGAACGCACATTTGAAAAAGATACCACTGATATGGTGAAGCTGAAAAGCATCATCAAAGCAATGGCCGAAAACCTCGCGTATCAGCTGCGCAATGGTGATCGACTCACGGCTTGCATCTCCGTCAAAATCCGTTATTCTGATTTTCAGACACACAGTAAACAACTCCGGATTCCGTACACGAGTGCCGATCACACCATCATCAAAACCGTGGAAGAACTCTTCGATCAACTCTACGACCGTAGAGTGCTTATCCGTTTGGTTGGCGTGCGCTTCAGTCATTTGGTGGGTGGCGGTTACCAGATCAATCTTTTTGAGGACAGCGAAGAACTGATCAAACTCTATCAGGCCATGGATCACCTGCGCAACAAGTACGGACAGGATGCTGTGAAACGTGCTGTGGCCATGGGTTCAAAAGGCATTGGCAGAACAGGAAATCCGTTCAACGGTCAGCCGATTGTGATTCCGGCACACAGGAGGGGGTGATCAGTATTAGAAAGACTCAACCATGAATCTTTTCTTCGTTACCAAGTTTACTCATGATTCCTGCTTCAAAATCTAAAAGTTCATTCCATTTTTTGTTGACTATTTCTCTGCCGCCATATTTACGTGCGTAGTTCAAGAATAGCGTATAATGGTTGGCTTCACTTACCATTAGATCACGATAGAAAGCGGCAAGTTCATGGTCTTCAATATTATCTGCCAGAACTTTGAACCGTTCACAGCTCCTAGCCTCAATCATGGCAGAAATGAGTAGATCATGTACCAAACGGTCTTCACGCTTTCCTCCTTGAGGAAAGTATGCCATCAATTGCCTGACATATTCGTCTTTTCTAGGTTTGCCAAGTTCAAATCCTCTAGCAAGAATGCGTTCATGTACCATCTGAAAATGACTGAGTTCTTCTTGCGCGAGTTCTAGCAATTCCGTGATCAATTCTGACTTATCAGGGTAACGAATGGTGATGGAAATGGCATTTGAAGCCGCCTTCTGCTCACACCATGCATGGTCGGTCAGTATTTCCTCGATATTCTTTTCGGCAATGTTTGCCCAACGCGGGTCGGTGGGAAGTTTCAGTCCAAGCATTTCGCAAAGTTAAAATGATGTAAAAAGAAAACCGCTTTCGAAAGAACGAAAGCGGTTTTCTGCAATCAGCTAAAAATCACTGATTATTTTTTCTTCTTACTTGGGTCTTGCTGTACTGGAGCAGCAGGTTGTGCCGCTTCCTGTCCTTCCAATTTAATTCCCAACTCGGCCACTACATCTCTAGTGATATCGTGCCCATCTGGTCCCCAAAGAACGATGGATGTTCCTGAGCCATCAACCGAATTCATGATATATTCGAATCCTTTTCGTTTTGCAACAATCTCCATTGCACCTCTTATCTTTTGCAAAACAGGTTGAAGAGACTCACTTCTTTTCTGAGCTAATTGTTGTTCTGCTTGTGCGGCTGCTTCACGAATCTGTTTGTCACCTTCCATTCCCTGCTTTTGAAGCTCAAGAGCTTTTGCGGTATCTCCAGCAGCAAGTACCCGATTGAATTCAGTCACGATTCCTTCCATCTGAGCCTTCATGTCATCAAGTCTTTTTTGAAGTCCCGTACCATAGATCTGAAGATCTTCGTTGATTTTCTTATTCTCAGGCATCACAGATAAAATTGCATTGATGTCAGCATAACCGATCTTTTGAGCGGACACCAAACTTGGCACCATCATCATCACTGCAATAGCTAGTACTAGATTTCTCATGTTTTTCATAGTTGATTTGGAAAACAAATAACGTCAATCACTTCAGTTTGAACAAAAATCAAATTCTTAAAAAATCAGAATTCTCAAACTCTATTATCCAAGCTTGCTTAACAAGGTAGAGCAAAATTCAATCAGCTCCTCAATTTCACGTTCGCTTAAGATGCGTTCTTTCCCAAAAACCAGCATGGAATCTCCCGTGCTTTCCAATCGGTATGAGGTTCCATTTTGAAGAAACTCAAGTAATTCGACATTGAAAAACAACCTGATTGCGGTTTCATCTTCTCCTTTCAATCTGAACTTATTCGAGAATTTCCTGAAGTCCTTGAAGTCAATGTCGTCATAGCCGGCCAATGCAGCAACGCGATCGAAAATGTGCTCTTTTTCGAGTGTGAAAAGTGGCATTTTCCTGTTTACCGAAATCACAGCCACAGTTGCTTGTCTATCCACCTTCACTTGAAATTCTCCTTCGTGAAAATCGACATCTTGAACTACAATGTCATAATCGGTAGCTGTTCCAATAAGCCGATTGTAAACCCTGTCGACCGTTCGGAACCTGAAGAGGTGAAATTTTTCGAAGGACAATACGTAGCGAATTACTGCAAGCTCAAATTTCCAGTTAAGTGTGTTTGCGAGTGCCTGTAATTTTTTCTGCCTAGAAGTAAGCGTCACATTTGCAGGCCTTGGCACTTTTGAATCACCTTTGAACCGCACCGAAAGCGGATGAGCTGTTGACGTTCGGTGATTATCCATCCCAATTATCTCAAAATGACCTCCTCTTCTGATGTGACTTTCCTCAAACTCGGCCAAATGCTCGAGAACAGTATGGTCAATGAACTCGGTAAGTGAAAGATCAAGGTTGATGGTAGAATCACTTGGTATCACGTCAAGTGCCTTTTTCAATCTCGAATAATTGAGGAAGTTGCTGTAGCCGCGAACACTGACGTGAAACGTGTTTTCATCGCCTTCTTCGTATGCTACCACATTTGGTCTAAAAAGAATGGTGAACAACTTCATTACAGACCGCAGCCTGATGATATGAATGACGATTGTAATGGCAACTCCAGCGGCAATTCCAATAATGAGGTCGAAGGTGAGCGTGATCAATAATGTGGTAAAGAATATCAGTACTTGATCCCAACCTATGCGATACACATTTCTGATCTCTGACGGATTGAGGAGCTTGTATCCGGTCTGAATCAATATTCCTGCAAGCGCTGCCAACGGGATGTGTTTCAATTGAGAACCGAGCAACACAACCAATAATAGAATGAGGATTGCTTGAAACACATCCACCAATTGCGTTTTTCCGTTGTGTGTTACAGCAACGGAACTGGGAACGATACCAGGAATAACGGGCATGCCTCCAAGCATTCCACTGATGGATGTGCCAATTCCAACTGCCCGAAGTTCCTTGTTCACATTGGTTTTCCGCTTCAACGGATCCAATCTATCGATGGCCCGTGCGCTTAAGATCCCCTCAATACTCGTTACCAGCACAATGGCCAAAACAATGTTCCAAAAGTGAGCGGTTTGCCATAAACCGAAGTCGGGCATCACTATAGATTCGGACAATTCTGATGGAAGTGCAATGAGTTGCTTGCTTCCAAATTCGTAAGTGTGCTGGAAAATGGTGTATTGGCCGCCTTCTGCAAATTCAAGCGCGTATGAATAAGCAATGGATATCAGAATGACCCAAACAGCCGCTGGCAAGGCCTTGATAACTGGAGATTCAATCTTAGGATGTACGAACATTATGAGCACAGAGATGATACCGATGAACATGACAATCGGGTTCACTCCTCCGATCAGGCCTTTCATTTCCTGTACGAGTTGAATCAAGCTTGCGGCATGGGTTTCGGCTCCAAGCAATGCTGGTATCTGTTTAACAATAATGATAACACCAACAGATGCCAACAGACTTTTGATGACGGTGGCAGGAATCAGGTCTCCGATCACGCCCATTCGAAGTATTCCTAAAATGAACTGAATGAGCCCAGCAACAACCACAGCCGACAGAAAGAAGCGATATCCAAGAAAAACATCATCTCCACCAAAAGATAATACAGCGGCAGCCGTTACCCCGATCAGCATTTTTGGCGTGCTATGCAGCGCTATGCTTCCGCCACTGAACCACGAAATGAACAGCCCTCCAACAACACTAGGAATAACCGCTGACAAAGGAGGAACACCTGATGCCAAGCCGATCCCCAACCCTAAGGGAATAGCAATGAACGCTACGCTGATGGACGCACGCAGGTCACCTTTCCACGACTGTTTCCAGCCTTTGAAGCCGTTGGAGAACAGTTTCATGCAACCGAATTGGCAGTCTGGTTAACGATCATGAGACAGCAAGGCAGATCAGACAAAACAAATTCGAGATCGTGCGGAAACACACGGTCCATGATTCCCAATTTGGAATCAGGCGAATTCATTACCAAAAGGTCAGCACGATTTGCCGCAGCAAAATGACCAATGGTGTAACCCGCTTTTCCAAAAATGCACTTATGATCTACCGGAACCGCTCCTTCTGCACTCAACTGCTTCTCCAGATCAGCCATTCGCTCATCTTCGCGTTGCTTCAGTTCTTTTCGTTTCAAGGCTGTTTCAGCCAATTCAAGATCATCGTCTACTGCCTCCCCTCCCATTTTCGGGTCAATCTGATCAATGATGGTGATGTGCTCAGCCCCCAAAGTCTTCCCAATATAATTGGCCGTGCGAATGGTAGCTTCCGTCTTACTGTGATTATCGCCAGAAACAACAATTTCTCTGCATTTGTTTCTGATCACAGATCTATCAGTAAGAAGAAGAATGGAGCATTGTGCCTTGCGGCAAAGCTTGCGCGCAATGGAGCCTGTGTAGAACTTGAGCAAGTTCTCTCTTTTCATGGCACCTGCAATCAAGAGGTCAACCGAATTATCTGTGCACGAAGCAAGAATATTTGCTGCCGGATCACCCTCACGAAACTCCACTTTCACCCTACTTCTATCAATTTCCGCCTGCGAGATCAGCAATTCCAAACGCTCAACTTTTTCATCCGTCTTTCTGCCTACATGAATAAGCACAAGGTTTGCATCGAGCATTTTTGCGATCCGTGCACTCTCATGCAAATTTGCTTCGGCATATGGCGAAAAGGCAATGGCGGTGGCGATGGTCTTAAACGGAAACGGTACGGACATTTGAATGTTTTTTGATGCTTACAATATACAATGTCGAGGGGAAGAAGTCTAGAACCTTCAGCCACAACATGATCGTGATCAAAAAAAAAGAGAGCCAAAGCTCTCTTTTTGTCATTGTGCTATTTATTCATTGGCGGCTCAGCCGGTTCGCCCGTTGGAGCAAAATCAATGTGTTGAGGCTGTCCATCCTTAAAGTATCCTTCATACACCGCATTGGTCATAAGGTCGCCAGGCAGGCTCCAATGGAAATGCCCACGGCCATTCATCTTGCCAGCTTTCCATTCGCCAATGTATTTGT
Organism: Flavobacteriales bacterium; assembly: GCA_021739695.1. NCBI lineage: Bacteria > Pseudomonadati > Bacteroidota > Flavobacteriia > Flavobacteriales > Flavobacteriales bacterium. The sequence goes on from JAIPBM010000008.1 coordinate 40,310, forward strand.
CTCCGTTGTTGTAGGTGTATGTTCCTCTTCCTTCCATTTGCCCATCTTTCCAAGCACCCTTGTACACATCTCCGCTGGTAAATTCATAAACGCCATAACCAAATGGGAGTCCTTTTTTCCACTGACCTTTGTATTGGTCACCATTTTCAAACAGGTAAGTTCCATTGCCTTCATAGCAATTCCCTTCTGTACACTGGGCATTTACGGTAGAAACGAATCCGATTCCAACAAATAAGAACAACGCGATTTTCTTGAGCATTTGGGCAAGTGTTAGCTTAGTTTTTCATCCTCCTAAGAAGATGGTTACAAGATTAAGGATTTTTTGAGATTAGAACATCCTAGCCCTATTCATCTTTTACCTCAGTTACGAAAAGTAATACATTTGCGACAATCGTTCGGGGTGTAGCTTAGCCCGGTTAAAGTGCGCGTCTGGGGGGCGCGAGAGCGGTGGTTCGAATCCACTCACCCCGACACAAAAAAAGGCAGCCAACGGCTGCCTTTCTACTTTATCGTTTTTGATAGATCAGATAAACATGAGATGCGAACCTTTGCCTGCGGCTCGTTCATAGAATCCGCCAACGGTAAGCACGCCATCTATATCATCATACAGGTCTTTCTTCTCAAGATGGAACATATCCATGGCCAATTTACAGGCCCACATTTTACAACCTGAGGCAGAAAGAAGCTCTAAGAATTCGTCAACTGGAGGAATGTCGAGTTTTTCCATTTCCTTCTTCATCATGTTGGTGGCCAAGGCTTCCATTCCTGGCATTCCGCCTAAGATGGTAGGAATGTGCATGGCCGGATTACCGACCGTTGCCACATGCAGGTCATTGAGCTTCTTCTTGTTTATGGCTTCCAACCCGAAGAAGGTGAAGAAAATCTCCGCTTCAATTCCTTCCATTCTTGCTCCATTTGCAAGAATGAAACATGCATAAACATTCTCTATGGTTGCTTTGGAAAGTATGAGAAGCAGTTTCCTTACCGGGGCATCTGTTGTTTCAGTCATTAGTTCTTGAGTTTAGATTAAATACATCCGACCGGTTTCGGAATGCCTGCTATTTTAGCTGCCTTCTTCAACGGTCCATTTGGAAACAATTCATAGAATTCCTTGATGTCTGTGATACCACTTTTGCCAACTTTCCTGATTGTCAGAGGATTTTCATTTCTGTATTGTTCTTGAAGCCATGAAATGACCTCCCAACTTTTATCGTTGAGGTTCACTTCCTCATTCTTTGCAATTTCCAAAGCAATTTCTTTGGTCCACTGATTCAGGTCGGTCAAATACCCTTCCTGGTTTACGTTTACTTCTACTCCTGCAATTGTTGCCATGCTGATGGTGTTTTTGAATGTTTATCCGTGATTGATCATTTCTAAATGTTTACCTGCTTCGCTCATGGTTGCTGGTACAAATGGAATAGGCGTTCCTTTAAGCAGCATGTTCCAATAAACCCATCGAAAAGCGAGTTTACCCATGTGATTCATGCGTGTTTCCTTCAGAAGCTTCAGCGGTCCAAGATTGCCTAAGGGAAAAGAACCTTCCACTGGTTCATGCGTGTAGTTGAAATCAATCAGCAACGCCTTTCCATGTCCTGTTTCAATAAAGCAGTTTGCATGTCCATCAAATTCTTCTCTCATCTCTTCGCCATTTATGTAACGAACGATGTTTTCCACAAGAACTTCGGATTCGAAATGCGCTACGGAACCAGCCTTTGAAGCGGGTAGGTCGGTAGCATCCCCAATAACGAATATGTTCTCAGCAAACTTGCTTTGCAGCGTAGCTCTATCGGTTGGTATAAAATTCAGATCATCTCCAAAACCAGAGCGTTCAACCATTTCATCGCCCATGTTTGTTGGAATGGTGACCAACAGATCGTAAGCTACTTCCTTTCCTCCGAAATCGTAGATTTTTCGCTCGCCTCCTTCAACACGTTCAATGGCAAAATCGGCTACTATGTTGATGTTCTTTTCGTTCAAAAGGTAGCTGAGTTTATCAGAAGCTACCTGTTTTGTGAATGCTCCGCTAAGTGGAGTGACAAATGTGATATCCACCTTATCCCGCATCCCTTTTTCTTCGAAGAATGCATCTGCCAAAAAGGTAAATTCAAGGGGAGCAACTGGACACTTTATCGGCATTTCGCATATGTGAATAACCAGCTTTCCGCCTTCCCAATTCATGAATTTCTCGCGCAATGCGCACGCTCCTTTGAAAGTGTAGAAATCGAATATTTCGTTTTGCCACGTATCACACAACATCCCTTCAATTTCCTGCGGAGCAATGTGTGATCCTGTGGCAATTACGAGTATATCGTAGTTCAACACTTCGCCATTCTGAAGCAAAACCTGGTTGGATTCAGGCATTACCTTATTAATCTTTTCCACCACGTGTTTTGCCTTTTTGGGAAGAAAATCATCCATTGGCTTAATCACATCATTAGGCTGATAAATATCAAAGGGTAGAAAAAGAAATCCTGGTTGATAATAGTGGGTCAACTCCTGATCGACCACTGTCAATTCCCATTCGGCAGGAAGCTTTTTGGCCAAATGATTGGCCATCATCGTTCCCGCTGTTCCTCCACCAAGTATTACTGCCTGCTTCATTCTTTCCTGATTGTAAATCCGAGTCAAAAAAAGCACCGCATGTCGCTTTCATTCCTGATTTCGATTACCTAAAGACCTGAGTATTGTCAGATTTAACCAACTCAGTAGTATCATGATGTTGATATGCCATTTTTATAGTTAAAAACAACAACATTTCTACTCTTAGTGGGTTACATTTGCACCGCCAAAATCAATATTGACATTACTTCCATTCCTTCAACGACAATGAGCTTGAAAATCAAGCATTTCACAGCCCTTTTAACCCTTATTTTTCAGTTCGGATTCCTTCAGGCCCAGCAGAAATACACGATCAGTGGAACCATAACTGACGCAAACAATGGCGAGACAATGATCGCCACCAATGTGTTTGTAGAACCGCTGATGAAAGGTGCTACCACCAATCTTTACGGTTTTTATTCGCTGACCGTACCCGAAGGGAATTACACCTTGAAGGTTTCGTTTCTGGGCTACGAAACGTTTTCGCAGGAAATCAAACTTGATAAAGATCTCGAGTTCAACATCGAGATGAAGGAGTCTAGCTACACCAAGGAAGAAGTTGTTGTTACTGGCGAAAAGAAGGACGAGAACACGAAGAGCAGCAAAATGAGCACGGTGGAAATCCCTATCCAACAGGTAAAGGAACTGCCAGCGCTCTTGGGCGAAGTTGATATCATTAAAGTCATCCAACTAATGCCAGGCGTTCAGTCTGGTTCTGAAGGAAACGCTGGACTTTACGTGCGTGGCGGTGGCCCAGACCAGAATTTGGTTCTGTTAGATGAAGCAGTGGTTTACAATGCTTCTCACCTATTCGGTTTCCTATCCGTTTTCAACGCAGATGCCATCAAAGGAATTGAGCTCATTAAAGGTGGCATGCCAGCAAAATATGGCGGTCGTTTGGCTTCAGTGCTTGACATAAGCATGAAGGACGGGAACAACAAGAAATTTGAAGTGGATGGTGGAATCGGCATCATCAACTCAAGACTTACACTTCAGGGACCGATTGTAAAAGACAAAGGCTCGTTCATTGTTTCTGGCCGTTTTGCCTATGCCGGACTTCTAGGTGGTGCGATTGCCAATGCTGCAACGAAGGATAATACCAACGGAGGAGGTTTCTTTGCTGGTGCTTCGTACTACTTTTTCGACCTCAACGGAAAGATGAGTTATAACCTTGGGTCAAAAGACCGCTTATTTCTTAGCGGTTATTTCGGTCGCGATGTTTTTGGATTTAAGAGTCAGGATGGTTTTAGCGCCAACATAGGTTGGGGAAATGGAACAGCTTCGTTACGATGGAATCACATTTTCACCCCTAAGCTTTTCATGAACAGTTCGTTGATCTTCAGCGACTACAAATTTGAGTTTGGTGCAGGGCAGCAGGAATTCAATCTTACGTTGCAATCTGGCATTCGCGATTATAACCTGAAGCTCGATCTGAGTTGGTTACCAGATGTTCGACACAACGTCCAATTTGGTGGAAACTATATTTACCACACCTTCACGCCCAGCAGCGTTTCTGCCAGAACCGGAGATACTGAACTCGACCTTGGTGGAATTATCAGATACCATGCACACGAAGCGGCCATTTACATCCAGGACGATTGGGATATTTCGGATCGGTTTAAAGTAAATGTGGGAATCCGCGGTTCGCTATTTGCACACACTGGCCCATTTGACCGCTACATCCTGAACGAAGTTGGCCAGGTGGTAGATACAGTGAAATACAAAGTAGGTCAGAACATCAAAACCTATGCTTTTGCAGAACCACGCGTTTCTGGCAGAGTGATGTTGGGGAAGCATAATTCCATCAAGGCATCCTACACAATGAATTACCAATACATTCACCTGGCAAGTTTGGCCTCCATTAGCTTTCCTACCGATCTTTGGATGCCTAGCACAGATAGGGTAAAGCCCCAAGAAGGCCATCAATGGGCCCTCGGTTATTTTCACAATTTCTTAGACAACAAACTAGAAGTGAGTGTTGAGGGCTACTATAAAACCATGAAAAACCTTATTGAGTATAAGGATGGATTCAGTCCTGATCAGAATATCAACAATAACCCAGACAACAACTTCGTATTCGGCAAAGGAAACTCTTACGGAGCTGAGTTCTTTATCAGAAAAAATGGCAAGAAATTCAATGGCTGGATAGGTTACACGCTTGCTTGGACAAATCGGAAATTCGAAGCATTGAATAACGGAAACTGGTTTCCAGCCACATACGATAGGCGACACGACCTATCTATTGTGGGTTCTTACAGGATCAATGAAAGATGGTCGGTCTCCGCTGTCTTCGTGTATGGAACAGGGAGTGCCATTACTGTACCCTCTTCGCGCTATTTCATCAATGGAAACATAGTGACCGAATATGGTGACCGCAACTCTTATCGGATGCCTGATTATCACCGATTGGACATTGGTGCTACACTTCATCCGAATCCTAAAAAGAACAAGCGCTTCAAATCCACTTGGAATTTTGGAATTTACAACGTCTACAGCAGACAGAATCCGTATTTCATCTACTTCGCCACAAAGGTGAATGAAGAAGACCAAACAGTAAAAATTGAAGCGAGGCAAGTGTCCATATTCCCGATTCTTCCGAGTGTAACCTGGAACTTCAAATTCTAAAGAAATGCTTAGATATTCAGCTTCCGTAATAATTGTGCTTCTAACTATCGTGGGTTTCTCTTCCTGTGAAAAAGTGTTGGATATTGAACTTCCAAATGGCGTGAATGGAATCGTATTTGAGGGATATATCGAAAACGGAACCTTTCCTTATGTGATTGTGAGCCGTAGCGAGAATTACTTCAGCGAGATCAACACAGCCGCAGAAGCCATTATCAATTCATTGGTTCAAGCAGATAGCATCTTCATCACTGCAGATGGCGTGCGATATGCAATGGATTATACCTGCCTTTCTGATCTGACTCCAGAACAACAACAATTGGCGTTGGATTTTCTGGGTTTCCCAGCACTTCCTGAAGGCCTTGATCTTTGTATTTATCTAAAATTCAGCCTAATCGGTGAGTTTGGTAAAACTTACAAAATGACTGCCTATGTGGAGGGAAAAGAATACAATGCCGAAACAACCATCGGTCAACCAGTTCACTTGGATAGCCTTTGGTACAAGGATGAATTACCGATTGATAGTTTCGGTTCAATCTGGTGCAGGCTTGCAGACCCTGCGGCCACAACAGATTTCTACTACATGTGGACCGAAAACCTCACACAAAAAAGACCAATGACCGCCATTGATGGACCAAGTTTTGCCGATCGATTGTTCAATGGTGAATCCATCGATTTTAACTTTTACCAAGGTTCCAACTTGGCCAACGACAATGGTTCTGAGGAAGAATATTGGTGGTTTAGAGAAGGAGACACCGTGGTAATAAAATTAGGTACCATTGATAGAGGCGTGTATAATTTTTGGGAATCTGTGGATGCGGCATCCAACCTGAATCCGTTCAGCAGTCCAACTCCTGTGTTCTCCAACTTCGATAATGGTGGACGAGGCGTTTGGGCAGGTTATGCCACAGCAGTAGACACATTCATTTGCGTTAAATAGAAGTAAAACATCGACAAGTGTCGAGATAAATAAAATAGAAATGTCAGAAGAATTAGAGAGAAGGAAATGCGTCATTATCGGTTCTGGGCCAGCGGGTTATACTGCGGCCATCTATGCTGCAAGAGCAGACATGAAACCGCTTATGTACACTGGTCTTCAACCTGGCGGTCAGTTGACCATCACCACCGAGGTTGACAATTATCCAGGATATCCTGAAGGTGTGGAAGGCCCACAAATGATGGAAGATCTGCGTAAACAAGCAGAAAGATTTGGCACAGAGATCCGATATGAATTGGTTACTGAAGTTGATTTTACTGGCCCAGTTCATAAGGTGATGATCAACGATAAAACCATTTTGGCCGACTCAGTGATCATTGCAACCGGAGCATCAGCTAAATGGCTCGGATTGGAATCTGAGCAAAAATTCAATGGTTTCGGAGTTTCTGCCTGTGCGGTTTGCGATGGTTTCTTTTACAAAGGACAGGAAGTTGTGATTGTTGGTGCTGGAGATACGGCTGCAGAAGAAGCATCGTACTTGGCTAAACTTTGCTCCAAGGTCACCATGCTTATCCGAAGGGATGAAATGCGCGCATCTAAAGCCATGCAGCATCGCGTAGCGAACACACCGAACATCGAAATGCTGTTCAATCACGAGACGGTTGAAATTGTTGGAGGCAAAGGCGTTGAAGGAGTGAGAGTGAAAAACAACAAAACCAACGAGGAATACACCATTCCGTGTACTGGATTTTTTGTGGCCATTGGCCATACTCCGAACACAGATATTTTCAAAGGTTGGTTGGATATGGATGAAACAGGTTATTTGATTGTAAAACCAGGCACATCTAAAACAAAGATTCCTGGGGTGTTTGCAAGTGGAGATGCTGCAGATAAAGTTTACCGACAAGCAGTTACTGCTGCAGGAACCGGATGCATGGCCGCTTTGGATGCAGAACGCTATTTAACGGAAGAAGGAATTCATTGAAAACCTCTTAATAACTCAGAAGAAAGGTGTTCTTAACAGGAACACCTTTTTTGTTTCTTGAACTTGGAAAACGAGCGAAGGATGAAGTTCAGATCAGAAGTAGACATTGCAAAGCCGATGGATGAGTTGATAGTGCTCATCCAAGACCCAGAAAACACCTTAAAGTGGTTGGATGGTCTGCGGTCCGTGAAACACATTTCCGGAGAAATGCGACAGGCTGGTGCAGTCAGTAAGGTTGTTTTTGATTCTCCTGCGGGTAGACTACTGATTACTGAAACGGTGATCAGCAACGACCTGCCGCACGAATACATCATGCGATACGAAGGTCCGGGATACATAAGTTACTCGAACTATACTTTCGAGCAGTTGTCGAAGAATTCAACTCGTTTTATCATGCAGCAGCAAGTGGAACTTAAAGGTGCCCTCAAACTTGCTGGAGGTCTTGTTAAGAGTAAAATGAGCAGCCAACTTAGTATCAGTGCTCAAAGCTTTAAGCGCTTTGCGGAAAATCAATAGTAATCGGGCTCATTACCCGCTTTCCACTTGATATTGCAACCTAGGCTTGGTTTCTGGTCAGCAGTTACCGTTTCGCCCTTTAGCAGTTTATCCAGCACATTTCTGATATCCATTCCATTTACTGGCTCCGAGTTTCCCGGTCGGCTATTGTCTAGTTGTCCTCGATAGACACAAACATCTTCTGAATTGAAAATGCTGAAATCGGGTGTACAGGCCGCAAAGTATGACTTGGCCACCTCCTGAGTTTCATCATACAAATAAGGAAATGGGAACTGTTTCTGAATCGCAAGCTCCTTCATGTTCGCAGGTGCATCTTGCGGATAGTTGACCACATCGTTTGAACTGATGGCAACAAAACCAATTCCTTTATCCCTGTAGTCATTTCCAATACGGATAAGCTCATCAATAACATGCACAACAAATGGGCAATGATTACAGATGAACATGACCAACGTTCCATGTTGTCCTTTAATGCCACCGAAGGAAACAGTTTTGCCCGTGACCACATCCTGAAGTTGAAATTCTGGAGCCTTGTATCCTAATTCGATTTGTACTGTTGGTGTTCTTGCCATGCCATAAAAATAAAAAGGGTGGCAAAATTTGCCACCCTTTTAAAATCATTCAATTGGAAGATTATTCCTTGATCAACTTCTTAGTAGTTGATGCTGAACCGTCATCCAACTTCAAGAAATACATACCGCTGGCCAAACCTGATAGGTCAACGGTTTTTCTCAATCCACTTGAAATTGAACCTGTGTTAGCAGCATAAACCAACTTACCGTTCATATCCAAGATCTGAAGCGTCAGTCCATTGCTGTTGCCAGTGATGTCAAGCACAATCTCTCCTCGAGTTGGGTTTGGATAAACTTCAACACTTAGGTTTTCAAATTCTGCCACTCCTGCACATGCATCAACAGTCAGAACAAAAGAATTACTTACCCCTGTGCAACCATCCTGATCGACAGTTACATAAATCTCGTGCGTACCTAGACCTAGTACATTACCATATAGGTCAATGCTCTGTGTATTGTTTCCTGTACTCCACAGATAAGAATCGTAAGTAGACGCGCTAACTGTAAGAACTTGTGTAATACAAATACTAGTATCTGAAAATGCCAGCTCGGGAGTTGGACTATAATCCACAAAGGTCATAGACCAGCTCATCAAGGTGCCCTCATCACCTCCAGTATCGTCTCTGACAAATAGAGTCCAAGCTCCATTTGGATCTTGACCATTGTAAAGACCAGCAAATCCTAATGAATCTTCGGTGTGATACACTCCAGGCATGATATCATCTGTCTGCAACGTAATGTCATTAGAAGATGTGTCCGAGAACACAACGTTTGACATATCATTCAAAGACCCACCGTTATCTGTTGAAAGCTCTACAGTATCTCCGGCAGGAGAAATCAAATATATATCAAGGTCAGAAAGCCAAGTATGCTGAATCGAATCAATACTTAAGCTTTCAATCTGCAAACATCCATTCAATGAAGCTGGAAGGCCACAGAAGAATATCTCAGAAGACGTTCCTTGCGGAATGTTGCTACTGATCGGCAATCCAGGCATCTCAGTTTGACTCAATGGAGTAGATTCTCCGAAATTGACCACTTCATTTGCGAATAGCGTATCAGAAGCCAGGTTTTCATCTCCCGCAAGGGCAGTAAAAACATCAATTTGGTAGGTTCCCTCAGTACTAAGATCTGCAAGTTCCGTACTGAATGTATAGGTAACAGTATCGCCAGTGGCTACTGAACCTGTATAGGTTTCTGTCTGAGCACTTCCTACTAGAGGAATTGACCCACTATTAACAATGAATCCAACTTCAAAGTTTGAAACCGTTTGTAGTCCCTTGTTCCAGAATGTGAAACTCACTGATTCCTCGCCCAAAGAACATCCATCTTGAGGTCCTTCAAAAGAAAGAGCAACCAGATCCAATTGAGCCTGCGGACGAATATTGATATCATCTACTGCAAAACCTTCGAAGAAGCTGGCAAAATCATCAGCACTGAATACGAATCGAACACTCACTTCAGAACTTCCAGCAACTCCTTCAAGAATGTGTTCAGCAGTAATCCAATCACCATTTCCACCTGACTGACCATCCCAACCTTGGGTAACGAACGCATTATAGAATACATCCTGTGTATACCAGTTTTCTCCTTCTCCTACGTTTCCAAGGATGTTCCAAGTTGTTCCACCATCTGCAGATACTTCCATCCATGCGGCATCGAATTGCTGTTCAGCATCAAACTGAATAGCAAAACTGATAACAGGATCATCGTTGATTCCACTGAAATCGAAACACGGAGATGTGAGGACAGAAAATTGAAGATCAGAATAATTCAAGGTATTCAGATTGGTTGCCCATGCATTCACACCACTAAATGCAGTATCAATGATGATTCCTTCTGGATCACCAAGTTCCCATGCATTTGGCACTCCAACCGATCTCCAACCTCCTGTACCAGATTCAAAATCTTGAGTATATGGCAAGGAACTGATAGTAGGAACACTTGTTACAACTACAGAAGATGTGTCGTTTGATGTGTCACCATCACCAACTGTCGATACCCAAACTGCAAAATCATAATCGGCATTCACACTCAGATCAAGTGTAGTTGAAAGTGTAAGATTCACACTTCCTCCAACTGCCAATGTCTGATTGAAAACCTCTGTCACTACTGGACCATTATCGAATGAATACGAAACCACCACAGAATCCATATCGATAGATCCAAGGTTTGAAACCGTCACAGAAATTGCTTCGGTTGCAGTCAATCCGCAACTTGAAACTGGGCTGTTGATAGCAAAAAGCGATCCGTTGATAGGCGGTTGCTCTGATATGCTGATATCATCGACTCCAAAACCATCATAATTCAGGGAAATGTCAGAACTGAACGCAAATCTGATTTTAACAGACCCTTGTCCTGCAGCACCATCCAACAAATGCTTGGCATTTCTCCAAACTGTTGGTGCTCCTGATGTTCCATTCCATTCATTGTTGTCGCCATCATTGTACCAGTTCTCACCTTCACCAGCAACGCCTAAGAGAGTCCATGTGGTTCCTCCATCGAATGAAATTTCTACATATCCTTGATCGCAACATTCTTCTGTCTCATAAATATGAGCAAACTCTAAAATAGGATCGATTGTCAACGCAGAGAAGTCGAAACATGGGGATTCTAAATATGAGTCTTCATTGATGACATAAGCACCTGCAAGATTGGTTACCCATGCATTTACACCACTGTTAGCTGTGTCAACAAAAGCTCCCTGAGGATCACCAAGCTCCCAAGTGCTTGCAGTACCTCCAGTGGTCCATCCACCAGCACCTGATTCAAAATCTTCAGTGTAAGGCAACGCGCTTACAACCGGAACACTTGTTACTAAGACAAAAAGTGAATCGTTCAACAAATCTCCATCTCCAGCGACCACTGTCCAAGCTCCGAAATCATATCCAGCAGCTACAGCAAGATCAACTGGAACACTGAACGTGAATGTATCAACTGTAGCAGAGAATAGTGTGTCAGTTATCATCTCGCTCACTACACCACTACCAGCATCATATTCAACTGAAAAATCTACAAGGTCAGCGTCTCCAAAATTCTGGATGACAACGGTTACGTTCTCAACTCCCAAACCACAACCTGTTGTTGGCGAAATAATTTCTACAACACCTGCATTTACTGAAGGTTGCTCAAATATTTCCACATCATCAAACGCAAATCCATCATCCGCTCCTGAAATATCTGAATGAAAGAACACTCTCACTTTAACAGAAGATGAACCTGCAGCGCCATCTAGCAAATGTGTAGCTGTAGTCCATTCATCAGCACCTCCAAACGGAGCATCCCACCAATCAAGGTCAAAATTGGCTCCGTGTTCATCAGCATTGTTGTACCAATTTGTTCCTTCGCCCAAGCTTCCAACTGTAGTCCAAGTGGCTCCAGCATCCGTAGAAAGTTCTATCCAAGTTCCATCCCAACCAAGTTCTGAACGGCCAATGAAAGCAAAACGGAAAACCGGATCAACAGACAATGATGAAAAGTCCATACAAGGTGATTCAACATATTGATCAGAGCTGTTCTGGTATTGTCCTGTTAAATTCGTAACCCAAGCGTTCACGCCAGAATTGGCTGTACTGATAAAAGCTGTTGCAGGAGTTCCTAGTTGCCAATCGTTCAATATTCCTCCAGATACCCAGCCACCTGAACCATTTTCAAAATCTTCTGAATAAGGAAGCGAAGCAATGACAGGAATGTTATCAAATGAGAAATGAACCGTATCGTTGTTCGGCTCCAAATCATCGGTCAGCGTTACCCATGCCGTAAAATCATACGTTCCAACCACAGAAACGTCAGCAGGAACTGAAAAAGTCAAAGTATCAGTTTGACCTGGAGCAATTTCCACTGTAAACGACTCAGTTTCGGTTGTTGCTCCAACCATATACGAACCGTCAATGGCAAAAATGGTATCCAAACCATTGTTGTAAACTGAAACTGCAACTGATTCGCTACCGAGCCCACATCCCGTTACAGGACCAACTGCACTTGTAAGTTCTGCATCGTCAACTGGTGGCAGAAATACATTTACGGCATCCAAACCTATTGCGTAACCATAGCTTATGTATCCATCAAATCTAAGCTTCGAATTGGCAGTTGTCGATGCAAAATCATTCAAGTTGTACTCAACTTCTTGGTATGCACCAACATTAGCATACAAACTATCAATCAGCGTCCACGTTGCGCCATTATCTACCGACAATCGAACCGCAAGTGTATTCTGATCTCCTAACCAGTTTGGATGGACATGTGCAAATGACAGTTTATAGCCTCCTGCGCTGAGGTCTAAAGTAGGTGAAACGAGCGAAGTGCGATCTCCAGAATAGTCAGCATAATAAAAGTGAGCAGCAGAATCACCTTCGAAGCTGGCTGCACTTGGCCCAAGCGTAATATTGGTCGGGTCGTTGACCCAATCAAGGGTTCCAACTATGTATTCCTGAGTGAATTGATCTGCGACACCGTTTTCAAAATCTTCAAAGAAGACGCTCTGCGCAAAGGACTGTGCCGTGATCAAGAGCAAACATGCGATCGTAAATATGTGTTTCATGCGATTATGGGTTATGGTAATAATTAGAATCAACGAAGGTAGGCAAAGGCAGCTACGCAAATCACATAGAACAACAGATTATTATCAACTTTGGTCAGAATTCAGACCAACGGTCAGTCTTCCGCCTGCTTCTCTTTTCCTGACTTCTTTTTCGACTTCCGATCCTTCTTAACTAGCGGTTGCGAATTGAAAAAGTATCGAACATCAAAGGTGAGGTAACTTCCATTGAGGGCAATTCCCTGAACTGAAGAAGCGTAATTGATACTCTCGTCCAAATACTGGAACTTACTTTGATAAATATTTGCAAACGGAACGTGATACGTAGCTCCCAAATAAAAATAGCCTGCCTTTTTAGTCCGATACTCAGCACCCAGATTAGCAATGGCACCTCCGTGAATGAATCCATCAGGGCCTGGTTTACCATCAAACCCTAACCGAAGTGATGAGTGCTTGAAATATTGATCGCTCGGATTGTTTTCTCGATCAGAAGTGAAAATATCTGATGGGAAAAAAGTCAACTGAAAACCTCCTGCAGCGTTCATAAATACGCGTTCTGCCAATCGCACAAAAACAAGAAGCTTTATAGGGTGTTCGTAACCTACAATAGTAAAGTCGGTTTTGCTTTTGAACTCAGGGCTTCCTGGGTTTATTCCATCGCCTGATGTTGCATCGCGATGAATTGTCAGATTGTAGTTACGTTGCACAAAATTTATTCCTGTTTCCAAGGCCAGTCGCTTACTGAAACCATAGCGGATGGTCATGCCCGCAGAGAAACTGAATTTAGGAGCAACCAGCACGCTGAAATCGGCATTGGAAGTAGATTGACTGCCCGTTTTCAGGAAATCTACCGGAAAAATGGGACGGAACTCGAAACCGGCCGTGAGCGTTTGTGGAAACTTTTCATCCTGCGCTTGGCTGTTCAGAACACCTACAAGCAAACAAATAAAGACCAGCACTTTTCGCATGCCCAAAGTTACTACGACCGTTTGATTCAACCCTTACCTAACGCGGAGATGTGATAAAACTTACATTTCGTGGTATAAACATCGTTTATTTCGCAGCGCATGAATTGGGGATTATTCGCATTTGTTGTTGCTTTTTTGGCCTGGATATCAGCCAACTACCATAGACGCAGAGGGTATTTCTTTTGGAGAACATTCATTATGGCGTGCATGGGTTTTGCTGGTCTCGGCCTCATGCTTTATGGTCTATACACCAAATAAAATATTGTTTATAAACCTGTTGATACCGAATCTTCACTTTTCGAATCGGCATGACATCGAGTTATATTTTGGCCAATTCTAACCAACAAGATACTTTATGCTAAAATCAATCAAACTATTTATCCTAATTACTTTGCCTTTTGGTCTTTTCGGTCAACAGACAACAGGCCTTTTTGAGTACGACTGGCATGCAGAAGAAGGCTTCATTTTATGGGGCCCAATTTTTTCGAGAAGTCAGTATTTAATGAACAACTGTGGCGAAATAGTCCACACTTGGGAGGATGACACCGTTTCATTAGGCAACTCCATCTACTTGCTTGAAAACGGGACGCTTCTCAGATGCGCGAAGGCTGACACTGCTATTAGCTGTCCTATTGGTGCCGGAGGTGGCAGCGAACGAATTCAGAAAGTAGATTGGGATGGCAATGTAACTTGGGATTTCATCTATTATGACATGCAAAAGCGGCTCCATCATGATATCGAACTGCTTCCAAACGGCAACATATTAGCTATTGCGTGGGTACGAAAAGACATGCCTACATGCATACAGGCAGGCAGAAATCCTGGCACGTTGAGTTATGGCGAACTCTACAACGAACGCATCATAGAAATTGAACCAACCGGGCCACACACAGGAAATGTTGTCTGGCAATGGGACCTTTGGGATCATCTGGTGCAAGACTTTGATAACACCAAGGATAATTTCGGTGTCATTGCAGATCATCCAGAGCTTCTCAACGTCAATTGGCTTAACGAGAATGAAGCCGTGCCTGGCCAAAGTGATTTCATCCACCTAAATGCTATCGACTATAATGCAGAGCTTGACCAGATAGTGCTTAGCTCACAGATTCTAAGCGAAATCTGGATCATTGACCATAGTACAACAACTCAAGAAGCCGCTAGTCATGCTGGAGGAACGTATGGGAAAGGAGGAGACTTTCTGTACCGATACGGAAACCCTCAAGTATACAACAGAGGAGATGCTACAGACCAGAAACTTTGGAGACAACACGATGCTCATTGGATAGAATCTGGATTGGCAGATGAAGGTGGAATTATGATATTTAACAATGGACTAGACAGGCCTGTTTCATTTTCAGAAATTGATGTGGTCATGCCTCCTCAGACCTCGCCAGGAGTTTACGAGCTTGCCGCTGGCGAATCTTATGGTCCGACTGAAACGGTTTGGAATTATCACGCTTCTGATTCCGTTAGTTTCTATTCTTATTTTATTTCTGGGGCAGGTAGATTACCAAACGGAAATACGCTCATCTGTGAAGGGAACAAAGGAAAATTGTTTGAAGTTACATATGATGGACAGAAAGTTTGGGAATACGTAAACCCTGTCACTGTGAACGGAATCATAAGTTCCACTGATCCAATTCCAATGGCTGGAGGAGGCGCCTTTCAGGGAAACATCGTTTTCCGAGCTGAAAAGTATGCCGTTGATTTTCCTGGATTTGCAGGGCACGATCTGAGTACCGGTATTCAACTTGAAGCAAATCCTATTATTTCAAACTGCTTTGTAGGATTAGAAGATTTCGATGCTAGCAAAGAATTCAGCATTTACCCGAACCCGACCACAGACCAATTAACGCTTGAGAACATGAATGGAGCAAACATTAGTATCTATAATGTCTCTGGACAACTAGTAATGACAGAGCGCGTAACGTCTGAACAATTCCAATTCGAATTGCTTGATAAAACTGCTGGCATATACGCTGTTCGAATTGAATTGAACGGCAAAACGATCGTCAAGAAATTGATGGTGCAATAACCCTTTTCGAACAATCTGGCAAAGGCCCATCGCAGCTGCGATGGGCCTTTCTTTTTGGTTCAGTAAAATTTACGTATTTCGTAGCGCAACAACCCCAACATGATGAGAACACTTTTATTGACCTTCAGTCTTTTCCTTTCAAGCAACCTAATCTTCGCCCAAAGCAACATTAACTGGGTCAGTTCGCTTTCCAATGATCAGGGGTTCATAGAGAACAAAGGTCAATTCGATGGCTTCGCGGAATCAAACTCATCAGAAATACGCTACGCGTTAGACGGTGGAAATTCGATGATTCTATTTACCAACGAAGGATTTACGTTCCGTTTTACCAAAAAAATAAAGAACAAGAATCGGACAAAAGGAGACGAGACCAAACCAAAATATCTTGAAGAGAAGGAGATTGTTTCTGTCAAGTGGATCGGCATAAACAAGCAGGCAGCCATTGTTTCTGAGGAAATCCTAAATGATAAACACTTCTATGCTTCAGGTAATATGGAAGTGGGTAGCACGATTGAAAATGTGAATGGTTTTGCCAAGCTCGTTTACAAGAACGCATACCCAAAGATTGACATTGAATTCACTGTTCATCCTATATCCGGAATCAAGTACGATATAATTCTACATCCAGGAGCGGATCCATCTCGGATCAAAATGACATACACATCCAAAAGCCAACCTGTAATTGACACTGAAGGAAATGTGATCATCTCTACCGAATTCGGTGACATAATCGACCACGCACCTTCGACCTCATACTCTAAGTCTGGCAACAAGATCAACTCGAAATTCAAGTTGGATGGGAACACGGTACGTTTTGAACTTGGCGGTTACAGTGCCGACCAAGAAGTAGTTATCGATCCATGGGTTCAAACTCCTGCATTTCCGAATTCTGGTGGCATTTGGGACATCGATGTGGACGACCTAGGAAACGTTTACGTCTATGGAGGCGACACTCCAATGAGACTTCGCAAATATGATGCGCTTGGCAACATTCTTTGGACCTACAACACGCCTTGGGATTCGGCCAATTATTGGATCGGAACGATGATCACTGAACCGACAACGGGAGACTGCTTCATTACCGCTGGTACTGACCCACGTATTTCACGCATCAGCACTGCTGGTAATTTACTTTGGACGGCAAGTGGTGGCGCTTTCGATGAGTATTGGAAATTCTCGTTCAACTGCGATTTTACCCGATTGATGCTCGGAGGTACTCGTCTATCGCTTGGCGGTGGAGTTGGTTTGATTGATGGTTATGGCTACGTGTTTGAAATAAATATGAGCAATGGTGCTCAGATAGGAAACCTCGAAGTTGCAAGTGTCACGCCTGGCCCTTTAGGGCTGGCCAGCAATCCGAATGAAGTTCGCGCCATGTGTCCTTCTCCTAACGGGAAATACTATTTCATGACCCTTGATTCCATTGGAAGTTTTGATGATAACCTTGTGTTAGGCTATAAAGACAACCACGGCTACGGATTCTCATATCAAGTGGCAGGTTATGGTGTCACCAATCAAAGCATAAACGCTATGGTGGCCACCACCGATTATCTGTATACTCAAAATGGTGCTATACTTCACAAAAGAAATATTGTTGATGGGTCCATCATTTCTTCCGTTCCAATTCCAAGCGGCACAACCAGTTCCCAACTGGGTTTCGCCTCGGCAGAAAATGGCGGATTGGCCATTGATAGCTGTGGAAACCTCTATGCAGGTTCGGGAAACGGTGTTTATAAATTCGATGAGAATTTGAATCCATTAGGTTCTCAAACAACTTCGAACCGAGTTTATGACGTTGCAGTAAATCGCGCAGGCGAAGTAGTTGCTTGCGGACAAGGATTTGTTGCTTCACTCAACCTTACGCCTTGCGCTCCAGCAAAAGCAATTTGTCTTAATTGTCTTGAACTCTCTCCTTTAGGTCCATATTGCCAAACGGATGGACAAGACACCTTGGTTGCTTCAGCACCAGGAATCTGGACTGGCCCAGGCATTATCGATCAAGCACTAGGAATCTTTGATCCTGCGGTTGCAGATACAGGGACGCACGTGATTCACTTTGCGCCTGAAATTCCATTTGAATGTGGCATTGATTCTTTGGTGATCGAAGTAAACTATTGTGTCGATCTTCTAGCTTGCGTCAACCTTGCTGGTGATATTACGGTCTCCGAAGGAACGGCACCTTACACATGGTCTCAGTTGATTGACACTGTGGATTGCAGCACATGTATTGCCTTTCCAGGTTTTGGACCATGCGATTTCCCTCCTGGTTGTTCGGTTGCTAGTACCATGTGGGTAGAATTCGCCACTGACACAACCATAACTCCAACTGGAAACTGGCCGATAATGGTGGAAGATGCAGAAGGAAATGCGTTGGAGATAAACTCGGTTTCAGAACTTCCAGCGTGTGAAAGCGGTTGCTTCCTTTCTGTGAATTTGCCACCTCAAGTAATTGCTTGCACCGGTGATAGTGCGATTGCCACCGCTGCTCCCACGGGTGTTATCGGAACTGCACTATTCTCTTGGAATACCGTTCCAGTGCAAACAACCGCTACTGCGGTTGGCCTTGTTCCAGGAAACTACTACACAGTAACCGTTACTGACGATAGTTCTTGTGTGGCCATCGATTCTGTTTTCGTTGTAGAACAGGAATGCATTGGCCCAGTGGTCTGTGTCAATCCGTTCAATGATCTGATGGCTGAAGGAATCGCCCCATTTACATGGTTCCAGTTTGTAAGCTCCACCGATTGTAGCGGATGTTTTGAAGTACCCGGATTCCCACCGTGTTCATTCCCTCCCGGATGTGCAGTGACCATTAACGAATGGCAGCAGTTTGCAACCGGGGAAATGGCAACGCCAACCGGAAACTGGCCAATAGCAGTTTTGGATGGCGTTGGAGATACCTTATTTATCAATTCACTTTCGGAATTACCTGCTTGTGCGCAGATATGCTACATTTCGGTTGATGTGCCAGCGCAGGCTTTTGTTTGCAATGGTCAATCCAATGGAGAAGTTACCGCTAACGTTTCGGGCGCGTTTGGAACCGTGTCTTATTCATGGAATACTGCACCCGTCCAAACCACAGCCACGGCAACCGGACTTGCTGTCGGCACTTATATAGTAACTGTCACCGATGACAACAGTTGTTTAGATAGCGATACAGTAGAAGTTGAAATGTTACCGCAAATTCTGTTGCAATCGTCTGGAACTGATTCTCTTTGCTTAGGCGTAACTGTTGGCAGCGCTTCTGTAATAGCAACAGGTGGGGCAGGTTCTTATCAGTACTCTTGGAACACTTCGCCTGTTCAAACATCAGCTACGGCCACTGGGCTTGGCGTTGGTTCTTACACCGTTACAGTGACAGATCTTACTGGTTGCACCTCTATGGAAACATGGTCAATCGAAGAGCGAATTTCCGTTTTAGTTCAAGTGGGTGCAACAGATGATATTTGCGTTGGATCAACGGATGGAACTGCGACTGCATCTGCTTCAAATGGATCTGGCAACTACACTTATTCATGGAACACAACCCCTGTTCAAAATGGAGCAACGGCAAGCGGTTTATCTTCAGGAACCTATCAGGTAACTGCAACAGATGTAGATGGTTGTCAAGGAGTTGCTTCTGTTACCATTGGAACGCTTCTTGCGGTTGCAGTGGATGCAGGACCAACCACATCAATTTGCTTAGGACAACAGACTGATCTTTTGGCGACTGGTGGCATTTCATATTTATGGAATACTGGTGAAACGACCGCATCTATAACCGTGATGCCAACTGAAACCACGCTATACGAGGTTACTGCAACCGACAACAATAATTGCGAAGCAAGTGACACGGTTACTGTATTTGTCGTAGCTATTCCGCAAGTAACGATTGTTGAACCCGATTCTCTTGTTTGTGATGTTGAACAGCCATTCCAGCTTGTGGGAAATCCAACCGGTGGAACGTTCTCAGGAACTGGAGTGAATTCAGACGGTATGTTTGACCCGATGGCTGCAGGAAACGGAGCACATGTTGTCACTTACACCTTCGGTTCTGTAGCGAATTGCGATGTAGACACGTCTGTAGTAATTGTAGTTGATGAACATTTGTGCGATGTAATCGCTCCGAATGTTTTCAACCCGAATTCCGATTTTAGTGGTCAAGCAGATTTCTGTGGGAATGTTCCGCAGAATAACGTTTTCAGCCTTCCTTGTTTAGAATGGTATCCAGGTAATCGTGTCCGGATTTTTGACCGTTGGGGAATTAAGCAATATGATCAAATTGACTATCATTTGAAGCCTTGGACAGGCGACAATCAAAGCGATGGCATTTACTACTACATCTTAGAAATACAGAACGAAGAAACGATAAAAGGATTCTTCCATTTGATCAGATAGACCATTTGCGTGGTAATTGAGAAGTCCCGTTCCTGCGAAGGAGCGGGACTTTTATGTTCCTATACAAAAACAGAAAAGCCGCAGCTTTCGCCACGGCCTTCCCCTCTCGCCAACCATAAAACTTACCTCAGCTTGATCTGAACCCTTCCCAAACTCTTCGCCCCATTGCTCACCTCAAGTGTGTAAGTTCCCTTTTTCAATTTCGATTTCGGCACAAACTCCATTTTCATTCGCTTAGCACTTACCAATTCGCCTTCAACCATTGTAAGAGATGCAGTAAGTCCTTCATCATTCAGCACTTCCGAAATGCTTGCAATTCCGTCTTTGTCTGTCAATTCCGTTCCTTGTGGATCGATCACTTTCAGTTTTAGATTGTTTGTCATGCTAATTGGAAGATCCACTTCCATTTTCAACTCTTTTGTGCGATTGGCCACAACTGTAAGTCGTTGTTTCTTTTTGCCTTGAACTGCCTCAACCAAAGCATTATTAATGGCTATTTCCTGAAGTGCACTTACATGATTATTCAGCCTTGAATTGACGATGGCAAGATCACTATTTTCAATTCTGATCTTACTGTTTTCAGCAGTTAGCTCGTCCAAAGATTTGTTCATCCTGTTCATGTCCTTTTCCATGTCTTTGAGCATTGCTTCCAATTCGCCCTTTTGTTTTTTCAAAGCATCGACCTGAGAAGCTGTTGACCGAAATCGCTTGTTTTCCCTTTCAACCTTTTCAATTTGCGCCAATTGCACTACAATTTTTGAGCTGAGACCTTTGTTCTCTTCCCCCATTTTTGCCAAATCTGACTTGAACTGAGCAACCGATTTTTCCAATTGCAACTTTTCACTCACCAATCTTTCTTGCTGAATGCGGGTGTCTTGAAGCACTTGGTCCAAATCCCAGTTTTTGTTTTGCAAAACGAGCAATCCGCTCAATGCGGCAAAAAACAAAACTGTGGTTATCAAGGCAACTTTACGAGCGGTTATTCTGCTCTTTGATTTTTGAATTGTGGTTTCCATTAGTTCTAATTAATTGAGGTTTGTTTTATGTCTCTTTGTTTGTTGAACCAAAGTTGACACTACCGAATTAGAAGCGAATGAAAGCGGAATTAAATTGCGATTAAAGCTGTTTGAGTGGAATACTCACAGTAAAAACAGAGCCTTTTTCAAGTTCACTCAATACGCTGATTGAACCTTTATGAAGATCTGTAATGCGCTTAACCAGCGACAGTCCGATGCCATGACCATCTCGATTCCGAATAGCGTTCGATCGAAAGAATGGTTCAAAAATGTGTTTCAGATCAGATTCAGAAATTCCAATTCCATTGTCTGCAAAGGAAAGCTCGATGAATTCGCCACGGATACCCAACGAAACTTTAACGATATGATCATCCGAATACTTGCAACCGTTTTCCATCATGTTCAACACAAGTGTTTTAAGAAGAATATCACTTCCCGAAACTTGAAGCTCTTCGAGGTCGGTAATTGTTTCATCCAATTCCACTTCAACGGAATAAACCGGTTTCATCTTAATAAGGTCTGCACGCGCTTCCCACAGAATGTCATCTACACGTACCGATTTGAAATTGGCTTCAGGCGCATCCGTTCCTGTCTGTGCCAACAGCAACAATCGGTTGGCTAGTTTATTGAGTTTATGAATGTCTTGTAGCACCGATTCAACAGCCACTTTATATTCATCCTCTGTGCGGTCTTTTAAGAGAATAACTTCAAGCTGCCCCGAAATAGCCGTGAGTGGAGTGCGCATTTCGTGACTCGCATTTGCAATGAAATTGCGCTGCGAAATGAAGGCAGATTCTAATCTGGCAAGCATGGCATTGAACGAAATGGCGAGTTGTGCAATCTCGTCCGAGCCATTTCCTTCATTGGCCCGTTTATCCAAATTACTGATGGAAATGCCTGCAATTTCGGCCACCAACTGTTTGATCGGATTCAGCGCCCGCTCGGCATAAATTCTTCCAAGAAGAAAAAAGGCGATCATTCCCGAGCCCAGCACGATAGCCAAAACCTGTCCGAGGTTTTGAATTTTCCTCCTTCCATAAATATCGATGGCCGAAACGATGACCACAAATCGATCGTAGCGATCGGTAAATAAGAACGCCTCGGTTTCGCGCTTGTCTTTGTTTAGCTGAATGCCGTTTCCTAACCGAACCTGATTCAGGAAATCCTTTGAAGGCAATTCGATATCCAAACCTTCAGAACTATAGATGAGGCTATCTTTAAAGTTAAAAATCAGAATTTCCTCCTCGGGTAAGCGAACCGGATTATTGCGTTCAATGATATTCAGAAGATTCTCATCCACTTCTTCTACCTGAATAAGCAGCTTGGCCATGTTCACGCCTCGACTGATCAGCCGTTGCGAAAATTCATCCTTCCTATAATCAGCAGAAAGGAAATAAATAGCGATGGAAGCGATGCCAAGTACCAGCGATGCTAGTAGTCCGAATTGAAGCGTAAGCCGATTGCGAAGGCTCATTTGCTATGCTTGCAACACGTATCCGTGACCAATACGTGTTTGAATGAGTTTGGTGTCAAAATCCTTATCCACTTTCTTGCGAAGCAAGTTCATATACACATCCACCACGTTCGTTCCTGTATCGAAATGAATGTCCCAAACATTGTCTGAAATCTGCACGCGCGAAACGACCCGTTCCCGATTCCGCATAAGGTATTCGAGCAACGAGAATTCCTTGGCTGTCAGCGAAATTGATTTCCCACTTCGCACAGCCTGTTTCTTCTCAAGATCCAATTCAAGATCGTGGTAAACTAGTTTGTGATTCACCTCTGTAGCGCCAGAATTCCTTCTACTCAATGAACGAATTCGAGCAAGCAGTTCTTTAAACTCAAATGGCTTGACGAGATAGTCGTCTGCGCCAGCATCCAAGCCATTTACTTTATCTTCAGTTGTTCCTAAGGCAGTGAGCATTAGAATTGGAACCGTGATACCTTGCTTGCGTACTTCCTTGCAAAGTTCCATTCCGTTCATTCCAGGAATGATCACATCAAAGATCATCAGGTCGAACAATTCTTTGGTTGCAAACCGAAGTCCAAGTTGCCCATCGTAGGCCAATTTCACTTCATGGCCACTTTCTTCAAGTCCTTGAACAATGAATGCAGCAACCTTCGGTTCGTCTTCTACAACAAGAATTCTCATAGTGTAATATAAGACTGCAAAATTACTTTCTCAGATTTTGGCCGAATGAAATTTCCATTAAGATCGGGTTTACAGCCAGTAAGACAAAAAAAGCCCCGCCATTTCAGGCGGGGCTCGGTTTTCCCAGCCTCAACTTGGCGGGTTTGAGGCCTCGGGCCGACTTATCTTTGATAGCAATACTTGGTTTTCCATCTGTCGGATCTCCAATTGCCAGTTCGTAATGTTTGTAATGACAGTGAATAGCGGAGTGTATTCGAATTGATGCAGCCCCCAACTCTGTGGTTGACCTTGTGCATCTGAAAAACTTCCGTCTGTCCGCAGTCCCAGATTATCGTCCATCAACGAGCGAAGTTCTGGTGGATATTGATGAAGTACCGCAGTGCGATAATGGGCGAACATATCTTCAAGCTCGCTGGCGCTGAACCGTCCGTTGTTCGGAGCATCATCTGGCCCCAACAATAGATCGTGAGATATGGCCATGTCGTGTTTCTTGTCCATTTGATAGATATCAGAAATCTTCAGTTGCAAGGGATCGGCTTGAGCAGCCCAAGCAATCAGTTCCTTCTTCATTCCTTCGAGATGATTGACCAATTGGTCAGATTCATCTTTTAAGTTGGCAAGATCAGCTGGAGACGTTTTGGTATAGAGTTGCGCGTTCAGAGCGGTCAATTGCTGCGTTTGCTCCGTCAGATTTTCATTCGACACCATCACTCCATGTTCATAATAGATGCTGTTTCCTGTTTTCATCAGAGCTAGGATCAGAATAAGGCATGCGACTGCTATCATGGATGATGAAAGCGTAACAGGCCTGTTGGCTGATGTCTGGTAGCGCTTAAAGAAATACACCGGCACGTAGCCAAAGGCAAGCACGCACATTCCACTAAGCAGTATTACAGCAGCACCCGGCCAATGCAGTATTTTAAATAGCACACCAACGGTTGTTATTGCCAATCCGAGGAATCCAAGAATGTGGAGCAATGCCTCATCCTTTGGTGATTCTTTCAGCTTGTGGGTCAATATCAATGGAAGATAGACCAGCGCGAGAAAAGCCGCACCGAGCAATACCATGATGTTGGCCCCAGGCCAATGCATCAGTTTAAAAATCGTCCCCGCCAAGAGAAGAAATGTAGAAGTCAGCCCGAAACCAAACGTTACTTTTTTCATGATTGCGTTCATTTCGGTTAATAATTTGAATGTTTCGGTTTGGACCTGTTTTAAACCTCCAGGCCCGAAAAGGTTGATTGTATATTGAAAGGCTTCCTCAAACGATTTGCCTTGTTGTAGTTGGGTTTCAATACTTGTGCAGAGATGATCCAAGAGGTTTTCCTGCAATTCGCTCTGCGCAACACCATTTTCTTTGATGTACGCATCTATCAGTTCCACCTGAAGTTCCGTTAGCTCAACCATTGCAGTTCAGGATTTGGGTTGAAACTGTTCAGCAACGAATTCATCGTTTCGGAGAATTTGCGGAATTCCTCCACTTTATCGTTTGCTTGCTTGTTACCGTTCTCTGTAAGCCGATAATATTTTCGCACACGTTTACCGATGCTCACCTTCTCAGTAGTAAGAAAACCTTCCGCCTCCAATTTATGAAGCGTAGGATACAAGGCTCCTTCTGTGAGTTGGATTTCGCCAGCGGTTTTATCCTTGACGTGTTGCGTAATCTCGTACCCATACATCCTTTCGTTCTCGGCCAATAGGCTCAGAACGATGGTCTGCAGGGTTCCTTTTAATAGCTCTTGCGAATACATAGGACAATGATACATAATTTTCTTAGGTATAAGCGTCTTATGTATTAACTTTTTTCAACAAGAATTATTGCATGAACAGTTATTTGAGTTCAAAATCAGGATGAAACCAGCTGAATAAACTCAGAAGATTTCTTCAACAATTGTCAAAACGTGAATATGAGTTGGGTTATTCTCCCTCTAAACTACCTATTTCTTAGATGGAATATTCCACTTAATGGAAGTACCATTGAATTCGAGTTGCTCCCATATTTTCTGCTCGTTCTTCTTCCAATGGCTTTTATGTACACCGAGCATCACTGCATCAAAAATCAGAAGAAAACCACCCTGCAAAATGAGCGAATATCCCATTCCCTTAAAGGAATCGCGTACTTGATTGTTAGCATATCGATTGCCAAACTCCTGAAGGAAAACACCCGAACCAACATATAACACATCGGCAGCCATGTTTATAGCGTACAGCGTTTCTTGTTGTCGTTGGAGTTTAAACGTACCGGGAATGTCGTATTCCTTGCCTATTCGCTTGCGGGCACTGAAGTACGCTGGCAGCGCAATTCCCAAATTCACCACATTCCATGAAGCATTCATCAAATGAAAACTGAACATCATAGAACCTTTTTCGGTGGTCAAAGCGCCAGCGGTTCCTGCAATGATGTTCCCAACTCCCCAACTTCCCAAAGCGATCATTCCGTTGCGCGAATGCGTGTTAAGCTCTCGATTGTACTGATGGAACACTAGCATTTCCTGGGCATTGGAACCGACTGCCAACAGCAAACAAAAGCCTACAATAGATAAATGTTTCATAGTCGTTCAAAATTAAGCTTGGTTCGCACTTGTTGATAATGATAGAAGTTATCTTCGAAAATCAACAACTCACCAAACCACTAAATCATGAAAACGAATACACTTTCCTTTTGTTTGGCAACCATTGCAATCATTATGTTTTCTAACCCAAAACAAGCAACTGCTCAAGCTAATTGTGATTATCCTACTAGATTTTGTTGCGATTTTTACATTGATCTTCCTGCTGGCTTCACTGGCGAAAAAACACAAAGCATATATCCTAAGAAGAAAGCTACAATAACGGCCGAAAAGTGTGAAGGTCCGTTTAAGGTTGTGATTACAAACCAAGACGGAAGCACCGAGGCAGTTAAAATTTACGAAAGATCTACCGCAACTTCCGACACAATGTACATAGAACAACCTGAGCCGCCATACGATTTACAGATGTTTGTGCAAATGGTTTACGGTGCTACGGAAATTAAGTAGCATCGCTTTAGACAGGTAATTTAATCGCCATTTTTCGCGTTGATGCGTCTTACCTGAACCGTTAACTTCGCGCCCAATGTGGGCACTGCTTAAAAAAGAGATCAACAGTTTTCTGAATTCACTCATCGGATACATCGTTATCTGTGTGTTCCTATTATTTGTGGGGCTTTTTATGTGGGTACTTCCTACCGAAGCCAACGTGATTGATAACGGCTATGCCGATCTGAACACGCTTTTCACAGTAGCACCTTGGGTATTCCTCTTCCTCATTCCGGCCATTACCATGCGCAGTTTTGCGGATGAAAAAAGCAGCGGAACAATTGAATTGCTTCATACGCGACCGTTGAGTGATCTAAGCATCATTCTCGCCAAATATTTTGGTGGACTCGTGTTAGTGATGTTTGCACTGCTACCGACTTTGGTTTATTTCCTTTCTGTTTATCAACTCGGAAACCCGGCAGGAAACATTGATACGGGCAGCGTTTGGGGTTCATACATCGGACTATTGCTGTTGGGAGCAACTTTCGTGAGCATAGGGATTTTCAGTTCCACCATCACCAATAATCAAATTGTGAGCTTCATTTTGGCCGTATTCCTTAGTTGGAGTCTTTGGATCGGCCTCGAAACAATCGCTTCCTTCCAGTTTCTTGGAACTTGGGATCACATCCTTTTAGGCATCGGCATCAATAGCCATTACAGCAGTTTGAGCCGAGGCGTAATTGACACACGTGATGTTGTTTATCTGGTGAGTCTCATCGCCATTTTCATTGCACTTACACGAACCGTTTTAGAAAGTAGAAAATGGTGAAAAAGGCAATGTTCCGCGATATGGTACAGCTGATGACGGTGGTCGGAATCGTCATTATTCTTAATGTTCTTAGTGGCTTCTTCTTCACACGATTCGACCTCACTTCTGAGAAACGATACACGCTTTCAGAGACATCAAAAGACCTGCTCGAAAACCTAGATGATGTCATCTATTTGAAGGTGTATTTGGACGGTGAACTTCCGGCAGGCTTCCGAAGATTACGCGACAGAACGCGCGAAATGCTGGATGAATTCCGTGCTTATTCGAACAACAATATTGAGTACGAATTCATCAATCCAAGCAATCAGCCAGACGAAACAAGCAGAAACGATCTTTATCGTCAATTGGCCAACCAAGGATTGATGCCTACCAATATCCAGATCAAAACGGAAGATGGAGCGGAGCAAAAACTGATCTTTCCTGGTGCCATCATGACCTATCGTGGCGAAGAAACAGCTTTGCAATTGCTGAAGAGTCAAATGGGAGCTGCGCCTGAAGAGATGCTGAATAGCTCTACCGAAGATCTTGAATACGAGATTACGAACGCCATCCGCAAGCTGACGACAGTTCGTGCAGAAGTTGTGGCTTTTATCGAAGGTCATGGAGAATTGACCGATCGGCAGGTTATTGACATGAGTAAATCTCTGTCTGAATACTACCGATTGGAAAGGGTAACGATCAATGGTAAACTGAACAGCCTGGTTTCGCGTGCCGAAGGCGATAGCGGATCGGTGATCATTCCAAAGTTCAAGGCGATCATCATTGCAAAACCTGATTCTGCTTTTTCGGAAGAAGACAAATTCATGATCGATCAGTACATCATGTACGGTGGTCGTGTACTATGGCTTTTAGATCCTGTTTTCTGCGACATGGACAGCTTACGCTATTCACCTTCTACATTGGCTATTCCAACTTCAGAGAATCTTGAAGATATGCTGTTCAAGTATGGAGTGCGTGTGAATACCGACCTTCTTCAAGATGCGCGCTGTGCATCTATTCCTGGACCTGCAGGATACGTTGGCAATCAGTTGCAATGGGCGCTACAACCATGGATCTTCTTCCCTATCGTCATTCCTAAAACGGAACACCCGATTGTAAGGAATCTGAATGGCATTAAACTCGAATTCGCTTCCAGCTTGGATACGGTCGGAAATTCCAAGATCAAGAAAACGGTCCTGCTTTCAACCTCAGAAGCCACGCGCGCACTACGAACACCAACTCAAGTGAGTTTGGACGTGATGGTGGAAGAGCCAAAACCAGAGCAGTTCAACAAGAAAAATGTGCCAGTTGCTGTTCTGCTTGAAGGCAAGTTTGAAAGTGTTTTCAAGAACCGCCTCACCACCATGATCAAGGAAAGTAAGGACATACAGTTCCGAGAAGATGGACGAGCATCTAAAATGATCGTGGTTTCTGATGGCGATATCATCCGAAATCATATCAACCCAGACGGAACGTATCTGCCTTGCGGATTTGACAAATACACCAGTCAGCAATTTGGCAACAAGACCTTTTTGCTGAACGCTATAAACTACTTGTGTGATGATATGAGTTTGACATCCATTCGCTCACGAGCGTTGGAAATTCGTCTGCTTGATAGGAAAAAGGCCGAAGCTGAACGCACAAAATGGCAACTGCTGAATGTTGCTCTTCCGATATTGCTCGTAATCCTTTTCGGATTCATCAACGCTTACCTCCGCAAAAAAAGATACGCCTGACCATGAAGAAAAACCTGATAGGACTGCTTATTCT
The DNA here is from genome assembly GCA_021739695.1 of Flavobacteriales bacterium. Classification (NCBI taxonomy): domain Bacteria; kingdom Pseudomonadati; phylum Bacteroidota; class Flavobacteriia; order Flavobacteriales; species Flavobacteriales bacterium. Next base: position 69,199 of record JAIPBM010000008.1, read on the forward strand.
TTTAGCGCTTGGCGCTATTGCAATGTACGTTTACCAGCAACGCGGCTCAGGAACCATCAAACCGGATCTGTATGATTTCGCGGAGAAGGATACGGCTGAGATCACCAAAATTTTCTTGGCAGATAAAATGGGTCAGACTGTTCTCCTAGAACGCGTTGGCCCGAAGGAATGGACCGTGAACACGAACCACAAAGCACGAAAAGATGCGATTGATGTTCTGCTAAAAACCATTAATCGGGTAGAAATGAAGGCTCCGGTTGCCAATTCTGCTCACGACAATATTGTGAAACTGCTGGCAGGAAAGTCTACCAAAGTAGAAATCTACAAGGGAGATGATAAGGTGAAAACCTATTACGTTGGCGATGCTACGAAAGACAATCAGGGCACGTACATGCTGCTTGAAGGTTCGCGAACTCCATTCATCTGTCACATTCCAGGATTCATTGGATATTTAACTGGCCGGTACATGGTACGCCCGTTGGAATGGCGCGACAGTGAAATTTTCAATTATTCGCTTCCCGAGATTTCAGAAATAAAGGTGGAATTCCATCAAGAACCAGAGCGATCATTCAAGATCACACACTCAAAAGATCGAGTGGTTCAACTCTACAGGCTTTTCCCTAAAGAAGAATTGGTGGAGAAAATGGATACGGTCTTTGTAAAACGCTACATGCTCAATTATCGAAACGTGCGTTTTGAAGGCATCCAACCTTATGATGCAGCTAGAGTGGACAGCATTGTCAATTCTCCCGCATATTTCACCATTTCAGTAACCGATCCTTCAGGAGAAACGGAGACGGTTACTGCTTACAGACTTCCTGCAAATCCAGGTGATGTAGACACAGACGGGGTTCAATTAGAATGGGATGGTGATAGGATGCATGGCGTCATCAACGGAAATGAAGACGAAATTGCGTTGATTCAATACTTTACTTTTGATCGATTGACTGTTCCAATCCAATCATTACAGGTCGACCCTACGCTTAGAAGAGACAACTAATTCAGATTTATCAACAGTATCGGGCGTAAGAACCGCATTCGTCTATATTTGTACCCCATTCGAAAAAAGCACAGATGAAATTCATTGTTTCCAGTCAGTTATTGCTAAAGAATTTGCAGGCCATCAGTGGTGTTGTAAGCACAAATAATACGCTTCCAATACTCGATAATTTCCTGTTCGACATTGGCGAAAACCAACTGACAGTTTCAGGTTCTGACCTTGAAACCACCATGACCACTTCGTTTGAAGTGACTTCGAAGGAAAAAGGCCAAGTGGCCATTCCTGCCCGTATCCTACTCGATCTTCTAAAGAGCTTTCCTGACACTCCGATAACGTTTTCTATCAACAAGGAAACACACGCTGTGCGCTTTACTTCAGAATATGGAGAATACAACGTGGCCGGATTGAACGGAGAAGAGTTTCCGAAATCTCCTGAATTAGAAGTTGCCGCCTCTGTAACGGTTGCTTCAGACCTACTTGCACGCGCCATTGGCAAAACCATTTTTGCTGCAGGAAATGATGAACTCAGACCAGTGATGTCGGGCGTTTATTTCGAATTGGCTTCGGACAACGTTACGTTTGTTTCTACCGATGCTCACAAATTGGTAAAATATACGCGTACAGATGCAAAAGCAGATGCAGGCGCAAGCTTCATCATGCCTAAAAAACCTCTTAATCTGTTGAAGAATGTTCTTGCAACGGAAGAAGCGGAAGTGACAATTGAATACAACGATACGAATGCTAAATTCTCTTTCGGAGAGGTTACACTTGTTTGCCGACTCATTGATGGTCGCTATCCGAACTATGAAGCAGTGATTCCGAAAGAAAATCCAAACGTATTAACCGTTAACAGAAGTCAATTTCTGAACTCTGTAAAGCGTGTTTCATACTTCTCGAACAAAACCACGCACCAAGTACGATTGAAAATTGCTGGTAGCGAGTTGCATGTTTCTGCAGAAGACCCAGACTTCTCGAATAACGCAGACGAAAGACTTACTTGTAGCTACAAGGGCGATGACATGTCTATCGGATTCAACTCACGTTTCTTGATGGAGATGCTGAATAACGTGGAAACCGAAGATGTGATCCTAGAAATGTCTGAGCCAAACCGAGCTGGAATTCTTCATCCTGGAGAAACAGTGGTAGAAGGCGAGCAACTGCTCATGTTGGTTATGCCAGTTATGCTGAATAACTGATCAGTGTAAACTTTTCGATACGATGAAAAGCGAGCTTCGGCTCGCTTTTTTATTGCACCAAACCGATGCGCTTATTGAAATGATGGAATTCTTCTATCAGCGCTCCGAACAGCATCCACAGTGGCAAATAATCAAACCGAATGTAACCTCCGAAATGCCAACCAGTCTGATACTCCCACGGACAGCGACCAGTAAATTGCTCTAGTAAAAATCCTGTTATCAATTCAACCAGGAGAATCCCAGCGCCATAGATGATGTAGCGCAGCATTCGATTCCACTTTTTCAAAACGCTAAAAGCAAGTGGAAACAGTATGGCCGCCAAGCCATAGATCGGGAACATCCAAATGTAGCTTTGGCCCTTGAGCGATAGGTCGTCAAAGTTTCCGCTGTTGATCAGGTCGCTGATGGCTGTGAAGAAAACCTCTGTTGTAATTCCCAATCCACCATACAGTGCAAACGAAATGAAGCGTTCACTTATCCCGACTTTGTGTGTTTTCATTCTTCTTGTAAACGTAATTGATATTTATTGTAGCTGCATTTTGCTGTTCGCGCAGCCTTTGCTCGTCTTGAAGCTGCCGTTCAGCCTGTTCGCGTCTTTCTCGTTCTGCATCAGGAAACCATGCTGGTACTTCTTCTTCAACTACATAATCCCAAGAATATTTTGGCCGTTGCGGACCTTGCTTCCGATAAACGAAGGCAACTACGATTCCGGCAAGAAGGCCGAAAAAATGACCTTCGTAAGAAACATGAACATCAATTGGAAGTACACCCCAAACCAGACTTCCGTACATAAAAACCACCAAGAGCGACAAAGCCATCAGTTTGAGATGCTTTCGGAGTAATCCGCTCACGAATAGAAAGCCAAAAAGTGCATACACAATTCCGCTGGCACCAATGTGAAAATTGGCCCTCCCTCCTATCCAAAGCCAAACACCGCTAAGCAAATAGACCCAAAGCAATGTCTTTGATGCTACTTCACGATAGAAGTAGAACAACATGCTTCCAAGAATGAATAAGGCAGTTGAATTATTGAACAGATGCTTCCAATCTGCATGAATGAACGGATAGGAAAGGATTCCTAAAAGACCAGAAACCTGGCGAGGCAAAACTCCATACTGAACCAGATTAACGTCAAAAGCAATCTCTCCTAGCTTCACGAGAACGAGAATGATCACTAATGTTCCAGGAATAATGGTGCTAGAAAACAGTTCCTTTTTCACCTGATAAAAGTAAGGCCTCTCCAATTACTGAAGAGGCCTTAAATAGAGGTTGGATAATACTTGTAATCCGAGCTATGGCTAGCTTTTGATGTAGCGCACAGTGGTCATACTTCCTGCAGCTTGAATTCGAATAAAATAGACACCGTTAGCAAACTGGCTAATGTCCATTCGTTGGGTAAAGTCGTTCGTGCCATTGATAACTACGGCAGGCAAAAGAGCTTGTCCAAGCATGTTCGTCAATTCAATTGAAACGTTTTCAGAACTTGGCAATTGTCCGCGGATCGTGAATTCTCCTTTTCCTGGATTAGGATAGACATCAAGCACATCAAATATGCTGTACTCTTCTACCCCAACATTGAAGGTGAACTCATAAATGTAAGTTTCTGTAGGGCAACCATTAGGTCCAATGTACTCCACATGATAGTTTCCACTCTGGATTGCATCGAACGTAAGACCTGTTGCTCCTGGAATCGGGTCTCCATTGATGAACCATTGGTATCCAGATCCAGGTGGATCTACTGTGAGATTATTATTTCCATTATCAACGATTATGGCTTCATCCATCGGTGTCACATCAACTGTAATCGTATTCGAAATGCCTTCGCATCCGTACTGGTTCGTAACTGTTACAAAGTAATCGCCAGATTCAGTAACAACCGTTGAAGCATTTGTTCCGTTAGTAATTTCCCAATCATATGCACCTTGATTGAGCGCTGTAGAAAGCGTCACTGTTTCTCCTTCGCAAAATAACAATGGACCATTAGCAGTAATAACAGGAGCGGGAACTGGCTGAACCGTTACGTTAGCAATCGTTGATGTTCCCTCACATCCGTCAGCGTCCGTTACAGTAACCGAATACTGACCGCTGGCACTTACCGTAATTGATTCGGTTTGATCTGCTGTATTCCATTCGTAGCTCGCAAAACCAGGCGTTGCTGTCAAATCTAAGGTTTGCCCAGCGCAAAGTTCCAAAGCACCATTATTGCTCGAAGTAATTGTAACAGAAGGTCCGGCACCTACTTCAATGTCAATTGAAGCAATATTGGTACAGCCCAAGTTGTTTGTGTAGGTGTAAGATATAGTGTGCATTCCGCCACCAACAGCGCTCGGATTGAATACTCCGTTGCTTACTCCAGCACCTGCGAACGAACCTCCAGCAGGAGATGCCGAAAGGGTTACTGGTGTGCTTGATTCGCAAAGTGGTGCTACTGCTGTAATGCTAACATCTGGAAGCGTATTTGCAAGCGCGAACGCAGGTTGATTGAAGTCTGTCCAGCCTGAGTTGGTAACAGTATTATATCCGCCTACTGTTCCTATAGCTTCATTGGTCATATCTTCCCACTGAGGTGTTCCTTGCCAGTGAGATCCTGAAGACCAATCGCCATCATTTGCAGAGACATAGTATTGTGTGATATCAGCAGCGTCAGAACCAGCCGTATGATCGATAAGATTATAGAACTGATCGTTCACGATACATAATTCTGAACCGATCTGATTAACGTCAAAACCTTCAGAAGTAGCATTCACATTGGCCATTCTTAGGGCAAACGTATTTGCTGAACTAGCGTTAGGAGTAATTGCCACAGGTCGAATTCTTGCTGTTCCAACACTGCTTCCTACAGGAAAAACGTAGGTATCAGTACTATTCATATCCCATGAGAACCGACCGTTTCCAAGACTACTTACAAAACCACCATTTTCAGTTACGGCAGATGAAGCAGTATTCAAAACCCGAAGTGTGTTAACATCGGTAGCTAACTGCAAATTTCCAAGAGCTAAAACGCCTGCAACTTCAGCATCAAGACCCAAAGTTTTAATGCCAGAACCAAGTAAGTTCAAATTGTAAAAGGTAGAAACTGCTGTTCCCGTAACGATCTGATTTGCTCCGGTCAGATTCACAATGCTCTGGTCAGATGTGAAAACTGAATTATTCTCCCAATTTCCTTCCACATTGAAAATACCAGTGTTTCCACCACCACCGGTCAGAAGATCGCCATTTGTCAAGTCACCTTCAATCGTGATACGCCCAGCATTTTCAATCGAACCTAGATCATTGTTAAGATCACCTGTTTTAATAGAAACGATACATCCTGAACTTACCGTCACCTCAGCTCCATTGTTCTGAACAATAAACTGAGCGAAAACATTGGACGACCCAAACAAACCTATTGCAGTAAACATCGCAAGAAACACTCGAAAATTTGCCATTGTTTTGTATTCAAATTTCTTCATAATAGAGTCTTTAGATAAAGATTTCCTAAACAACCAAATTAATTGTACACTTCCACAATAGTCGTGGTAAAACTACCATGTCTAAGCATCACGATCTTGTAGGTAGGGTAAGCGTTGGAATCTTCCTTAGAGAGGTAGAAAATAATACCTGGCCCGTAACTATCAGATGTTAAAAACATATCCGTATTTATTGTGACCCAACTTCCTGAAGTGAAATTAATATCATCCGCACCTGAGTGTGGGGTTTGAGTGACCGAATTCCCATGCCATTCACCAATAAAGAACACGTCCCACCAACCATCATGGCCTGTGTTAAAGTTTAACTCAAGGTCGTCATCCGCTGAGTTCCATCTAAAACTCACGTTGGCGTCGCTATAGAAAGTTGTCGTAACAGCTTCAGAAAACGTTGTTTTAGTACCAGCTCCGCCTCCTGCAGGACCAGTGGGCCCTGTAGCTCCTGCAGGACCAGTTGCCCCATCCTGACCATCAGTGCCATCGGCTCCGTCTTGGCCATCAACTCCGTCCTGTCCGTCTGCTCCGTCCAGTCCGTCCAATCCTGCAAGACCTTGAGGACCAGGCAACCCTTGAACGCCTTGAGGTCCTGCTGGTCCTTGGGGACCAATCAATCCATCTGCCCCAGCTGGTCCTTGTGGGCCTGTTGCCCCATCCTGACCATCAACTCCATCTTGTCCGTCTGCTCCGTCCTGTCCATCCAATCCTGCTGGGCCTTGTGGTCCCTGTGGTCCTGCCGGGCCTGTTGCTCCATCCTGTCCATCAGCACCATCTTGACCGTTTGCTCCGTCTTGTCCATCGGCTCCATTCTGCCCATCCAATCCCGCTGGCCCTTGTGGTCCTGCTGGGCCTGTGGCTCCATCCTGCCCATCGGCACCATCTTGACCGTTTGCTCCGTCTTGTCCATCGGCTCCATCTTGTCCGTCCAATCCTGATAGGCCTTGAGGGCCTGGATTGCCCATTGGGCCAATGGCCTGAACCCATTGAGTTCCATCAAAGTACCAGAATTGGTTATCATCGGTGTCAAAAACCAATAAACCGGTTGCAGGAGAGAGGATGAGCGTCCGTTGCTGAGTCGACATCCTTGGAGTCAGGAAACCTTTATCTGATGACGTCAAGTCCAACACAGCACTGGCATCAGGAGATATGGTGCCAATCCCCATGTTGTCCTGTGCAATCAAAGAAGCACTCGAACCAAATAGAATACATACTACGTAAAGTATTTTTTTCATTATCTTTTTTCAGATAAACGACTTTATTTCAATCCACCAATCAATTGGCTGCTATTTGTTTAGGCTATCTGATTTGGTAATTCCTTTTCGTTGATTCGAATCAGATTCATAATCTAGCGCACTTTGAGAACGATCTGCCCCATACAACTCGGGTCTGATATACTTACCAGCAATCTTACCTGTTTTCTCTATCTCTACCTCCAGTTTTTCAGGGTTTTGCTTCATATACTCATCATTTCGAGCGCCCGTTAGCATCCAACTAATCTTCACACCAGGAGATCCTCCAGCAACAGAGAATGAATTTCCATCAAACTCCTTCGATACGTATATCTGCGTTGTTGGTCCCATAGGAGTGACGTTGTACGTGAAATCCCTGTTGATCGCAGCCACATACTCAGGCAAAGCTATTACAGCCTCACCGTTCTCGTCCAAATTTACTTTTCCACGATAGAATAATAGTGGCTCATTCGATTCAGTATTAAAGTGGCGAAGAATCTTGTTCTGCGGATCCAAAGGGTGGTCAATTACAAAATATTTAGCACCTGAGCCTCCAAAGTCACCATTAGAGTAAACGCCATATAACGCAGCTCCTGAATTGTCCGAACCATAAACACCGGCCCATCCATCGATAGATTCTCCTCGGACTCCGTACCACCCTCCTCTGCCTTCAACACCGATACCCCAAAGGGAAGACGGGTACGAGAATCCTTCTACCCCAGGATAGTCATTCACAGTTGAACCACTAAAAGCTCCATATACTCCAACCTCAGCACCAATGCCATAGGTTCCAATCCAACCTGTACTGTTACCATATGAACCTACTGCATCAACAGCGTAACCTGACACTGCAAGATTAACCCCTGTAGCGTGTGAACTGAAGATATTGTCAGAAGGTGGCGTTGTACTTGCAACCGCAACTCGAATCCCGTCATCAAATATCTGGGAGCAAACTGCCGAACTTCCGTTAGACTTAACAACAATGTTTGCTGTTGAGCATCCTACAGGTCCTGCTGGACCTTGCTGTCCTTGTGGTCCAGCTGGCCCCTGTGCCCCGGCTACTCCCGCTGGGCCTTGGGTTCCTTGCGGCCCAGGCAATCCTTGAACTCCTTGTGGACCTGCTGGACCCTGTGGTCCTATCAGTCCATCAGCTCCTGTCGGGCCTTGTGGGCCTACGGGTCCTGTTGCTCCATCCTGTCCATCAGCACCATCTTGGCCATCTGCTCCGTCCTGTCCATCGACTCCATCTTGTCCATCAACTCCTGCTGGGCCTTGTGGGCCAGGCAATCCTTGAACTCCTTGTGGACCTGCTGGACCCTGTGGCCCTATCAGTCCATCAGCTCCTGTCGGGCCTTGTGGGCCTACAGGTCCTGTTGCTCCATCCTGTCCATCAGCACCATCTGCTCCGTCCTGTCCATCGGCTCCATCTTGTCCATCAACTCCTGCTGGGCCTTGTGGGCCTACGGGTCCTGTTGCTCCATCCTGTCCATCAGCACCATCTTGGCCATCTGCTCCGTCCTGTCCATCAACTCCTGCTGGACCTTGTGGGCCAGGCAATCCTTGAACTCCTTGTGGACCTGCTGGACCCTGTGGTCCTATCAGTCCATCAGCTCCTGTCGGGCCTTGTGGGCCTACAGGTCCTGTTGCTCCATCCTGTCCATCAGCACCATCTGCTCCGTCCTGTCCATCGACTCCGTCCTGTCCATCAACTCCTGCTGGGCCTTGTGGGCCAGGCAATCCTTGAACTCCTTGTGGACCTGCTGGACCCTGTGGTCCTATAAGTCCATCAGCTCCTGTCGGGCCTTGTGGGCCTACAGGTCCTGTTGCTCCATCCTGTCCATCAGCACCATCTGCTCCGTCCTGTCCATCGACTCCATCTTGTCCATCAACTCCTGCTGGGCCTTGTGGGCCAAGCAATCCTTGAACTCCTTGTGGACCTGCTGGACCCTGTGGCCCTATCAGTCCATCAGCTCCTGTCGGGCCTTGTGGGCCTGCTGGGCCTGTGGCTCCATCCTGTCCATCCAATCCTGCTGGGCCTTGCGGTCCCTGTGGTCCTGCCGGGCCAGTTGCGCCATCCTGTCCATCAGCACCATCTTGACCGTCTGCTCCGTCCTGTCCATCGACCCCATTCAATCCCGCTGGGCCTTGTGGTCCCTGTGGTCCTGCCGGGCCAGTTGCGCCATCCTGTCCATCAGCGCCTGTCGGACCTTGTGGTCCCTGTGGGCCTGCTGGGCCTGTTGCTCCATCCTGTCCATCAGCACCATCTTGACCGTCTGCTCCATCCTGTCCATCTGCGCCATCTTGACCGTCTGCTCCGTCTTGTCCATCGGCTCCATCCTGTCCGTCCAATCCTGCTGGGCCTTGTGGTCCTGCCGGGCCAGTTGCGCCATCCTGTCCATCAGCGCCTGTCGGACCTTGTGGTCCCTGTGGGCCTGCTGGGCCTGTGGCTCCATCCTGTCCATCAGCACCATCTTGACCGTCTGCTCCATCCTGTCCATCCAATCCAGCTGGGCCTTGTGGTCCTGCTGGGCCTGTAACACCATCCTGTCCATCGGCACCATCTTGACCGTCTTGTCCATCGGCTCCATTCAATCCCGCTGGACCTTGTGGTCCCTGTGGGCCTGCTGGGCCTTGAGGACCTACAGCTCCTGTTGCTCCTTGAAGCCCAGGCGTTCCGTTAGTACCCGCTGGACCTGCAGGCCCTTGCGGCCCAACAGATTGAACCCAGATAGTTCCATCGAAATACCAGAATTTATTATCGTTAGTGTCATATACCATCAGACCCGTTGCAGGGGAAGCAATGGCGGTTCTTTGAATTGTGCTAAGCCTAGGGACGAGTAAACCTTTATCCGTGGCAGATAGGTCTAAGACCGCTGAAGGATTTGGCGTTGATGTTCCAATACCCATGTTATCCTGAGCCAAAGACTCAAATGTGATAAGGCTGGTAAGAACTGAAAATACGAGTAGGACTTTTTTCATGTTACAATTGGATTTTAACTAAATGTCGCTCAATAAGTCGTTACAATAGACGTATTGATAATTTTAATCGATGAAACAAAAGTAACAGCTAGTGAGACACATTACCAAACTCATCAGACCTGAATTAGACAAACGACCAACCGTTTTTGGTAAAATCAAAGACATTTGTTCTTAAATATCGCTTAAGAAAAACTTAAAATATTTTTTGCTGTTAGTAATCACCACATGACCAAAATGCTCAGACTACTCATTCCAATTGCCCTACTGATATTAATTGACCTTTACTTTTTTCAACTGGTAAAAACATCGGTTCAGGATCTCAGTCAAAACTGGCGTACTGCAATTCAATTCGGATATTGGTCCGCAACCATTTGCGTGATGGTCATTCTATTTTTCACTGCCAACCGGAACGGCCTTCCAAACCATGTTAGATACTACCTCTTCAGTCTAATGTTGGTGTTGCTGATTCCAAAATTGATGGGCATCCTCGTTCTGTTGAGTGAAGACATTTTTCGATTTGGGAAAGGCGTTATGGGATTGTTTGGATCAACTACGGATCCATTTCTTGCTAATCGAAGAAAGTTTGTTTCGCAGGTCGGCCTCGTAGTGGCAGCTATTCCTTTCAGCACTATGCTGTATGGTATGGTGAGGACAGCTTTCAACCTCCGAGTCAATAAACAGACAGTCATTTACAACGATCTACCAATTGCTTTTGACGGATTGAAAATTGCTCAAATCTCAGATCTTCATTCAGGTAGCTTTTCTTCTTCAGCATTTATAGCAGAAGCCGTTGATCGGATTCTTGAATTGAAACCTGATATCATTTTCTTCACAGGCGACCTCGTGAACAATGAGGCCGTGGAAGCGGAGCCTTACGTGCAAGAATTCAAACGGTTGAACGCAAAATTTGGGGTTCATTCCATTTTAGGCAACCATGACTATGGTGATTATGGTCCTTGGCCCTCTCAATCTGCAAAAGCAGAAAACCTCGAAAGACTAAAACAAATTCACAGAGAATCTGGATGGAATCTACTACTGAATGATAACCACACGCTGGAATCCAGTGGAGAAAAATTGGCCATTGTGGGTGTAGAAAACTGGGGAGCTTCCAGACATTTTCCGAAATACGGTGACTTGGATGCTGCTGTCAAAGGCGTGGAAGACGTTTCATTCAAAATCCTGCTTTCGCACGACCCAAGCCATTGGGATGCTAAAATCAAGGATCATCCACAAAAATTCCAATTGACTCTTTCGGGACATACGCATGGGGCTCAATTTGGGATTGAAATCCCTGGATTCAAATGGAGTCCGGTTCAATATCTATACAAGCAATGGGCGGGATTGTACGAATCTGCCGGTCAAAATATCTATGTAAACCGTGGTTTGGGATTTATCGGGTACATGGGTAGAATTGGAATTGCTCCGGAAATCACCTTATTGGAACTCAGATCAAATAAGAATGCCTAACTTGGTTGGCAAGTTCAATTCCTCTGATTTCTAATAGCTTATGAAGAAAATTATTGCTTGCCTAGCTGTGATGGCCGGGCTTTCTGCATCCGTATTGGCAGAAGACAACGGTTACGAATACTCGATCACGGTAAATCCCGAAGACATTACCATTGTGAGAGACAAATGGGGTGTTCCTCATATTTTCGGAAAAACAGACGCAGACGTTGCGTATGGATTGGCTTGGGCCAATGCAGAGGATGATTTTTATACCATGCAGGAACTCGTTATTACTGCAAAAGGCCTTGCTGGGAAAATGCTCGGGGTTGAAGGGGCTGAACGTGATTTCTTTTCGCACGCTTTAGGATATCGGGAACGCGTTGAAAAGGACTTCAGTCAACTTTCTGCTGATTATGTGAAGTACATAGAAGGTTATTGCCAAGGAGTTAATGCTTACGCCAAATTGCATAAGAAAGAAGTGCGGGTAAAAGGTACTTTCCCTATCAACCCAAAAGATGTGGTTGGTGGATACATGTTTGCGCTGAGTGCGCTTATTGGAACTCCAGGTGCTGTTGGTAAGATCATGGATGGTACATATGATAAAGACCAACCTTCTGACCTTCCTTATGGATCTAACGCATTTGCTTTCAACAGCAATAAAACTTCAGATGGCAGTTCCATGCTTTGCATCAATCCTCATCAACCAGTTACAGGTCCATTTTCTTGGTATGAAGCGCATTTGTGCAGCGAAGAAGGTTTGAATATTCACGGTGCAATGTTCCCAGGTAGCTCAACAGTATTTTTAGGGAATAACGAACATTTGGGATGGGCGCACACGTTCAATCACTTAGATCTTGTGGATGTATTTCAGTTAGAAATGCATCCGAGCAAAAAGCATCTGTACAAATTCAATGGTGAGTGGAAAAAGATTGAGAAACGACCTGTTTGGTTGAAGGTGAAATTGGCAAAAGGCATCGTTTTTCCTGTAAGAAGAATGACATATTGGAGCGAATTCGGAACTACTTTAAAATCTCCGGACGGAAATTATTACGCGGTCAAACTTCCAGGAAACGAACGAATCCGCGTTGGAGAACAGTGGTATAGAATGGATAAGGCCAAAAACTATTCAGAATTCTACGATGCGCTCAGAATGGAATCAATCTCCATGTTCAATATTATTTATGCGGATGAAAACGATACGGTGATGTACCTGAACAATGCCGTTGTTCCAAAACGGAATCCAGAAGTTGATTACTCTGGCGTTGTAAAAAGCAATTCCGATAAAACCATGTGGACTGAATTTCATCATGTGGAAGACCTTATCCAGACCCTGAACCCGAAATGTGGTTGGGTTTTTAACACAAACAATAATCCAGTGCATGCAACGGCTAAAAATGAGTGGCAAAGTCTTGATGACTATCCAGCATCATTTGGCATAAGTGATAATGGCGAGAATAATAGAGCTGAACGATTTTTAGAACTGATGCGCGAAAAAGCTTCAGACCAAGTTTCATTCGAGCGGATGAAAAAAATGAAATTCGATTATGAATTTCCCGCTTGTGGCGCATACCAGAATTCCATCGAAAATCTCTTTCATGTAAACCCTAGCGATTACCCGGAATTGGCTCCACTTATCACAACTATAAACGCTTGGGATAAAAGAGGAGACAAAGAGAATAGAGGTGCCGGAGCATATCTTATCACCTTTCAAAAAGTGTTTTCCATGATGGGATTTTCTGATGGCGAATTCAAACGCTCCGTAAGTATTCCAGACACGACTTACGTAAAAGCACTTCGTTGGGCGAAGAATCAAATAGATACGCATTACGATGGTAAAATTCCAGCGCTAGGCGAAGTGCAGCGTCATGTTCGTGGAGATGTTAATCTTCCGCTCAGCGGATTTCCTGATGCGCTCGCTGCCAATTACAACGAAGAATGGAAAGATGGAAGGTACAAGCCTTGGGTTGCCGATTCGTATGTTCATTTTGTCCAATGGAAAGACAAGAAAATAGTCCGAATGGAAACTTTGCACCCTTTTGGTGCATCTACCCGACCAAACTCTCCACATTACACTGATCAGATGCAATTATATGCCGATCAGCAGACCAAAACCATGACTTTGGACAAGGAGAAGATCTTTGCAGAGGCAGAATCGATCTATCACCCAAAATGATATCGTAAACACTTGATACATAGTTAATAGGCATTGAATTGGGGCAGACGTACCTTTACGTTTGTGAGTTCAACCCCTAAATATTTCTACACTTAATGCCCCAAAAACCATTGATGCTGGTTGCCATCCTTTTTGCAACTACTAGCCTTTTCGCTGGCAAACCGAAAATCTCTGAAAACGAGCCAAACAGCACTGGTTCTCAATTTGAGAAGATTGATATCGCTAAGATTCAAATAGTCCGCGACCAGTGGGGCGTGCCTCACATTTTTGCCGATCAAGATCACGAAGTTGCCTATGGCTTGGCTTGGGCCAATGCTGAAGACGATTTCGGAACCATGCAAGAACTTCTTATTGCAGGTCAAGGTCGATCTGGACAACTGATGGGAAAAGATGGCGCCAAGCGCGATTTTCTACTTCACGCATTTGGAGTGAAAGATGTGGTTGATGCGAAATTTGATTCCGCTTTCAGCGAAGAATACAAGCAGTACTTAGACGGTTATGCGCAAGGAATCAATGCGTATGCGAGTTCGTATCCAGACGAGGTGCTCCTGCACGGACTCTTTCCAATATCTGGGAAAGACCTCGTTTACGGGAACGTGTTTGCAGCGTGCATCGTTTCTGGCGGGCACTTAGAAGTGGCCAACATACTTAACGGAGAATACGATGGCGGCACAACTTGGCTTGGTTCCAATGCCATGGCTTTCAATCAGAATAAGACTGAAGACGAAAGCACGATACTGGTTGTCAATCCACACCAACCAATGGAAGGTCCATTTTCTTGGTACGAAGCGCATCTCTGCAGCAACGAAGGATTGAATATCCTTGGTGGGCTTTTTCCCGGAGGACCATCGGTTTTCTTGGGGACCAACGAAAATCTTGGTTGGGCACACACGGTCAATAAACTTGATCTGGTAGATGTGTTCAAACTGAAAATGAATGAAGAAAAAAAACACTCGTATCAGCTTGATGGAGAATGGTTTGAATTGGATAAACGACTCACCTTCCTAAAGGTGAAATTGAGCAACATTCTTACCGTGCCAATTCCTAAAATGACATATTGGAGTAAGTACGGAGCCACCATCAAATCAAAAGATGGTGATTACTACTCGGTTCGATTAGCAGCAAACCAAAAGATCAATACGATTGAGGAAATCTATCGAATGAACAAGGCCAAGAATTTTGATGAATTCTACGAAGCCTTGAGCATGGAAGCGCATCCGCGATATAACGTGATCTATGCCGACCGCGAAGGAAATATCATGTACCTGAACAACGGACTTATTCCAAAACGGAATGAGGATTACAACTGGGCTTCCGTGCTGCCTGGTGACACGAGCGCCACGTTGTGGACAGAATTCCACCCAATTCAGGAACGGCCTCAGATCGTTAATCCTGCTTGTGGTTATGTTTTCAATACGAACAACACTCCTTTTAACGCAACATGCGAAAGTGAGAACATGAATCCGATGGATTATCCACCATACTTCGGATTTGAGCATGGAGACAACAATAGAAGTACACGCTTGATGCAATTACTGGAAGAACAAGAAACCGTAAATCTAGAAGAGGTTAAGCGAATGAAATTCGATTGTCAACTGCCTGATTCAAGCACGTTCTTCAATTCGGTTGACAATTTCATGCAACTTGACCCGAACAGTTTTCCAGATGTAGCGGAAAGTATTGTGAAGATGCAGAATTGGGACAGGCGTGCCGACAAGGAAAGTGAAGCGGCTGGAATGTACCTTCTCACCTATCATTACATTTTCGATAAGTTGAAGCTTGGAACGGAAGCTTTCATTGATGGAATGGATGTGGACGATAACCTATTTATTGAAGCGGTTACTTACGCCAACGAGCATTTGATGGAATACTTTAAAACACTGGACGTCACACTTGGCGAATTGCAAGTACATGTTCGTGGAGAGAAAGAATATGGTGTAAACGGTTTTGCAGATGCATTGGCTGCCAACTACAATATGCCTTATACCAATGGTCGGTTCAAGACCTTTGTGGCTGATTCATACGTGCAATTTGCACAATGGAAAACAGGCGAGGAAGTTTCGTTGCAAACGCTGCATCCGTATGGCGCTTCCAACAGAGAATGGTCTGCGCACTACAATGATCAAATGGAATTATATGCCAATCAGCAGACCAAGAAGATGACATTGAACAAGGAAGAGATCTTTGCAAACGCAGAGAAAATCTATCATCCAAAGTAATTCTGTACTAGAAGTCTACGTATTAAAAAAGGCCCTTACGGGCCTTTTTAATTTATCAGTTAACCGACAGCTTCAGTCGCTTAAAGGTTTTGTCATCAATGGATTCGAGCGCTTTCAATACCGCATCATCTTCTGCGTTAAAGACGCGGTAGAACGCTTCAGTTTGCCAAAGTGTTCGAGCCAAAAGCGCTTTCAACCTTGTTCGGATGATCTTGCCAGAAGCCTCCATTCCTTCCGCCTTTCTTGTAGCGAAATCCTTCTCTTCAGCATCATCTGTAGGCTTTTCAACCGCAGCAACTGCGTCCGTTGTGTCTTTGGCCTTTGGCTTTAGCTCCTTCTCTGCAAAGGCAAAAAAGTCATCTAGGAATTTGCCATCAAGATCAAATTTGGCTTCAAATGTTTCAAAATCCGGATACGTTTTTGCAAGCTCATCCCTATGCGTATCTACATATTCGTTTATGTACTGATAGAACAGTCCTCGGCTAAGCAGGTCTCGCAAGAAGTCTGAATTTTCTGAAGTATCAAGCGGAATGAAAATATCTGGCAGAATACCTCCGCCTCCGTATACTTTACGCTTGTTGTCCGTAAGAAACTCCTGATGATCATCCACATGGATACTGTCCATACTGAACAACTCTCCGTTGTCTCTTCTGCGCTGCCCTTCCTTTCTGTATTCCTCGTTTCCTTCTTCGTAAGGACGCTGAATACATCTTCCTGCTGGAGTGTAATATCGAGCCGTGGTGAGTTTAAGTGTCGATCCATCACGCAGTTTAAATGGCCGTTGAACCAAGCCTTTTCCGAATGATCTGCGACCGATGATGAGACCTCTATCATGATCTTGAATCGCTCCTGAAACAATCTCGCTTGCCGATGCGGAACCTTCATCTATCAACACCACTAGTTTTCCTTTCTCAAATCGTCCTTGACTAGTGGCAAAATAGTCTCGCTTAGGGTTCGATACGCCTTCCGTGTAGACGATCAACTTCTTGTCGTCAAGAAACTCGTCAGACAATTCGATAGCTGTATTCAAATATCCTCCAGAATTGCCCCTCAGGTCAAGCACCAAGTGTTTCATTCCCAATGGAATCAACTCGTTCATTGCTTCAGCAAACTCATCCATGGTGGTTTGAGCAAAACGATTCAGTTTAATGTATCCAACTTCTGGAGTGAGCATGTACGATGCATCCAGACTGAAAATTGGAATCTTATCGCGAACGATCGTGTATTCTACAAGTTCGCTTACTCCTCTTCGGTAGATCTTAACACGAACTTTCGTTCCCTTATCGCCCCTCAGTTTTGCGATCACATCTCCATTAGTAATTCCGATGCCGGCCACCACGGTGTCTTCAATTTCAACGATCTTATCGCCAGATCTTATTCCTAGTTTCTCGGAAGGTCCGCCAGAAATTGGAGATACAACGGCAATCGTATCGTGAAGAATATTGAATTGAACTCCGATTCCTTCAAAATTGCCTGAAAGCGGCTCATTCATCTTCTCGTATTCTTCGGCCGTCATGTACTCGCTGTGAGGATCGAGTTCTTTGACCATTCCGACAATGGCCTCATCAACCAACATTTCGTAGTCTGGATGATCGACATACTTGGTTTCAATCAGGTTGAGTACGTCATCAAACTTGAGTTTGTATTCTTCCTTAATGGTTCGCTGTGCAAGGGCGCTGGTAGCAACAAGTGCCAATCCAAGCACCAATCCCGACAATCTTCTCATATCCATGTGAATCTCTTTCTACGAAACGCTAAAATCGCCAAAATGGTGCCACCAATTGGTCTGTAAATCACAAAACTTGTGAACGGGTTTCCAAGACCGCATGATTCTGACCTTCTGCAATGGTTAATTTCGCATCGAATCAAAACACGAAGTCATGTCAAAAGTTCTATTGCTTGCTCTTATTACCGTTTCGCTTATGTTCTCATCCTGTGATAATACAGGGAAAATGGTTGAGCGAGAATGGGTGGTTTACAATTCAGTTATGGATCAAGGTGATATTATTACGGCAATCACTTGTTTGAACCGCATCGTTGCATTCGAAAAATACAATCCAGATGCCTTGGATACATTGGCAATACTTTATCTGAAAAGTGGATCGAACGAAGCAGCGGCCAAAATTGCTACTCGTGCTCTCAATGTCAGAGAAAGTGATGTGTTGACGAAAGTTCTGGCAAAGGCAAATAAAGGATTGGGGAAATATGATATCGCATTGGAAAACTATTCCAAGCTACTTGTAAAAACCCCTGAAGACCTGGAATTGATGTACGAAGTTGCTTACGCATACATCAACTTAAGTCGATTGAATGATGCGCTTCCTTTCGTTCAGAAGATCATTTCGCATCCTGAATCGGGAAGCGCTGTCATGCAAGAATTCATAAAAGAAGGAAGTCAGCTTTTACCATATCGCGCTGTTGCTTTCAACATGCTTGGCTTTATCCAAACTCAAGCCAATGAACCAGAAGCTGCTATAAAGAGCTACGAAACGGCACTGCAAATATTCCCGAACTATTATTTGGCCAACAACAACTTGAAGCTACTTTCAGCCAAATTGGAGAAGAAATGATCAGTGGATCAAATTGAATATCCGCGACCAACGGATCTTCTCTGCCAATTTCGTTGCATCCTTATCGATGGATAGCCAAATGAACACTGCTTTTCCAACGATGTGGTCTTCAGGTACAAATCCCCAAAAACGACTATCGGCAGAATTGTGACGATTGTCTCCCATCATGAAATAGTAGTCCATTTGAAAAGTGTATGAATCCACTTGCATTCCGTTGATGTAGATCTGAGATTCTTCGATCTTCAGATCATTGTGCTCGTAAAAGCTGATAAGACGCTCGTAAATCGGTAAGTTCTCAACCGTCAATTGTACGGTTTCACCTTTCTTTGGAATAGTGATCGGACCGAAATTATCCACATTCCAATAGAACTTCTGCTTCTCATTTGACTTCAATTCTGGGTCAGAATTCGGAAATATATATTCAGCATATGTTCCTGGCTTGGCAATTTCCGCTTCTACAGACTGAACGTTATTCAACTCAGCGATCTTCTCCTTTGCCGCCTTGGTCATTGTCAAACTGAAATCCCCTTTCACAGATGTACGTCCACCTTCGGTAATGTCTAATTTCCTAAGCACCAATTGATTGAAGCCCGTTCCATTGGTTTCAACATCATAAGAAGTTTGCATTCCTTCGGCCTGATAGGCTTCTTCACCGTTTATGTAAAGCACACCTTCTTTCACTTCAAGCACATCGTTCGGAATAGCCACGCATCGCTTAATGTAATTTTCGCGCTTATCCACCGGACGATAACCTTCCATCGGATAGTTGAAAACAACTACATCGTTATTCTTGATCTTGCTGAAACCAGGCAGACGATAGTATGGCAGTTTGATCCACTCCAAATACGATTTGGTGCTAAGCGTACCGGGCATAGTATGATGTGCAAACGGAAACGCGATAGGCGTGTTGGGAATCCGTGGGCCATAGCTGACCTTGCTTACAAACAGAAAATCGCCAATAAGCAACGACTTCTCCATAGACGATGTAGGAATCGTATATGCCTCTATCAAGAATAAGCGAATAATGGTTGCCGCGATGACCGCAAAAACGATGGCATCAACCCATTCTCGAACGAAACCTTTCTTTTGGGCAGGTTTTTCTTTCTTCCAAAATTTCCAATTCATGGCCGAAGTAACTGATCTATTGATGATTTATTTAGCGAAGCCCTCAAACTTAACATCCTTTATGAGGTCGCTCATGGTGTATACACCCTTTTTCTTTACCAGCCATTCTGCGGCAAGTACTGCACCTTTTGCAAATCCCACGCGGCTTTTTGCCGTATGAATGAGTTGTATCTCATCAATCTCAGATTCGTAGGTGACCACATGCGTTCCAGGAACATCGCTTTCTCGATGAGAAATGATCTCAAGTTCATAGTCTTTATCAGATGCGTGGTTCACCCAAACATCTTTACGATCTAAGGCATCAATGATATCGTTTCCCAATTTAATGGCTGTGCCACTTGGCGAATCAACCTTACCTGTATGGTGCGTCTCATCTACAACCACTCGGTAACCTTCATGCTCGTTCATCAATTTGGCAAGCACCTTATTTGCTTCGAAAAACAAATTGACCCCAACACTGAAGTTAGAAGCATAGAGCAGTGCCTGATTATGTCGGTGACAGACCTCTTTCACATGATCCAGCTGACCGAACCAGCCAGTGGTTCCAACCACTACGGGCGTATTGGCATCAAAGCATTTGAATATATTGCTGACCACGCTATGTGGCATCGAGAATTCGATGGCCACATCTGCGGCAGCCAACTCTTCCTCTTTACCGATCCAATCATCGGCATCGTTGAATTTCACTACAATTTCGTGTCCACGCTGCAAGGCGACCTTTTCAATCTCCTTGCCCATTTTCCCGTATCCTGAAAGTGCGATTTTCATACTTGACAAATAGCGTGATTCACGCAAAAGTAGAGTTTTATTTAAGGTGGAGCGTGAGCGCAAAGGTTGGGGTCGGAGTGAACTCCGGTCCGATCAGCTGCATGGCTGGTCTCACTTTTAGCGTTAGGTCATCACTTACGTCAAAACCTTTCAGGTGCGCATCAACCGTGGCATCTATGATATTCAATGCATAGATAACACCCGTAAAAATCAGTGAAAGGTCTCTGTTGCGTTTATAAAAGTCTACAAGTTCGCGCAAATTGGCATCGGAATAAACGCCTACAAACTCATCCTTCGTGTTCGGGTCACCATCAACTCTAATTAGGTATGCAGTCCTGTAGGTTCTACACTTCATATCGTTGAACACAGAACTATAGATAAGACCACCAAAAGCACCATAGATGATCGGTACTTTCCACCATTTACCATTATACACTTGACCCAAACCGGGCAATGCTGTGCTCATGATAGATGCACGAACGGGTGAATGTTTCTTTACGATTACCGAATCAGCTTGCTCTACCTGAGCAATTGTGTCATTTTCTTGAGCACGGACTTTCGTTGCCGAAATGATCAGAACCAGAAATAATGGTATGAGATACCGATTCAAAAAGTGCTTTTTGGTTATGGCCAAAGATCCAAGATGGATAGCACACGTTTCAGTTCCTTCTCATTGTCAAATGCAATGGAGATGGTGCCTTTTCCTTTTGCGTTCACTTTCAAACCAACCTCCGCATCGAGCTGACGCTTCACATTATCCTGTATGCGCTTGTATTCTATCGGAAGTTCCTTTTTAAGACCTGTCTTTGCTGATTCTTTGGCCGTTTTAGATGCTTGCTCCGTTGCACGTACGGAAAGCCCACCTTTCACAATTTCTTGAAACAAACGCAATTGTTCGTTCTCATCTTCCATATTGATGATGGCACGGGCATGTCCCATCGTCAGCACCTTATCAATAAGCGCTTTCTGAATCTGTGGAGGAAGCTTCAACAGCCTCAAATAATTTGTCACTGTGGAACGCTTCATTCCAACGCGTTCACCTAGCGCTTCCTGCGTCAGTTTGCATTCATCAATCAATCGCTGATAAGACAATGCTACTTCTATCGCGTCAAGGTCATCTCGCTGAATGTTCTCCACCAAAGCCATTTCCAACATGGCTTGATCGTTGGCCACACGCACATAAGCGGGAACTTCGGTCAAACCAGCTAACTGCGAAGCTCTGAACCTACGTTCTCCGGAAATGAGTTGGTAGTGATTCGGGCGAACCATCCGAACGGTAAGCGGTTGTATGATTCCCAGTTGGGCAATGGATGCGGACAGTTCATCCAACTTCTCCTGATCAAATCGTGTCCGTGGTTGAAACGGATTTGCCTCAATTTGAGAAACGGGAATACCGCTAATCATTCCTGATGCCGATTCACTTGAATTTAAATTTGATTGGGATGTCAGACCAGAGTCTGAGTTGTCGAGCAATGCTCCAAGCCCTCTACCTAACGCACTTTTCTTGCTCATCAGCTCAATATTTTCTCACTCTCCTTTAATCGTGTCATTCCATTCTTCTGAAGGATCTCGCGCGCAAGATTCAGATAATTGGTTGCTCCTTTCGAAGCCGAATCATGCATGATGATGCTCTTACCATAACTTGGAGCTTCGCCCAACTTCGTGTTTCGGGCAATGACAGTATCGAACACCAATTGCTGAAAGTGCATTTTCACTTCTTCCACTACTTGATTTGCCAAACGCAGGCGCTGATCGTACATGGTCAGCAACAGTCCTTCCATTTCCAGATCGGGGTTTAAGCGTGCCTGAATGATCTTTATTGTGTTCAGCAATTTCCCAAGTCCTTCCAAGGCAAAGTATTCGCACTGAATTGGAATAAGCACGCTATCAGCGGCAGTAAGGCAATTTACCGTGATCAATCCCAATGAAGGAGAACAATCGACCACAATGAAATCATAATCGTTCTTGATCTTGTTCAAAACCAACTTCACCATCATTTCCCTGTTCGGCAGATTGATCATTTCAATTTCCGCCCCAACCAGATCGATATGTGCCGGCAAGACATCCAAATTGGGTGTTTCCGTGTGAAGGATGATATCATTTGGCTCAGCTTCGCCAATAATGCATTCGTAAATGCTGGTCTTAATGTTCCTAGGATCGAAACCGACTCCTGAAGTGGAATTGGCCTGTGGATCTGCATCTACCAACAGCACTTTGTATTCCAACACCGCCAAACTGGCCGCCAAATTGATGGCCGTTGTGGTCTTTCCAACTCCCCCCTTCTGATTTGCAATGGCTATGATCTTACTCATCTTTCTCCTCTAATTTCTGCATGCAAAGTTAGCCTATCTACTTACCGCATAAACTGCATGTTTTTAACAAAACAGCACGCTTACTAACAGTTTCAACTGTTCATAAAGTCAGTTTCCGAAGCCTGAACCATCGTACAAGTAAATACGAAAGCAGACCAACTGGACCTACAAAAAGCGTGAGCAAAAGGCAAGGGAAAACAGCTAAATGCTTGAGTTTATTGTGTACCGCATCTCGCACGATCCATGAACCGATGAATAGATCGAAAACCAAATAATGCACCCAACCTAGCACTAAGATCTCATCTCTAGTAAACGATAATTTTAAATGTTCTAAGGAATCCATTCCTCCTTCTCCACCAAATGACGTGACCAACAAAACGATGTAAAGAGTACCAAGAACAATTGGATACAGATAAGATTGAACGACCGCCTGCGTGACCCTGTGCTTAGGAAAAAACACCAGAAGAAACCAACCAGGCAATACAGAAAGGTTAGCAATCTTAAACAGCAGCGCGTAACTCATCCGAGGTGAATCTTTTCAATGATGTCTGCCAATTTTCTGTCTTTGGCTGTAATAACATTTCCTTCATCGTGTGTGGTTAAACAGACCTCCACCTTATTGTAACTATTGGACCAATTAGGGTGATGGTTCATTTTTTCTGCTTCGACAGCAACTTTGGTCATAAAGGCAAATGCCTCTACAAAATCATTGAACTCGAACTTGGCAATAAGTTGACCTTCCTTCTCTTTCCACATGGCGAATGAATGTACAAAAAAAGGCGAACCGTACGGCTCGCCTTTAAAGTTCTCTGATTCAAAACGATTAGCTTGAAATACGATACCATTTTGACCCCATGAACATAATTATTGCTCCTTCTCCATGTTCGACATTGAAGTCCTCGATGAATTGCTGGGTTCCTTGGTTTTTCTTGAATTCAACTTTATCGTTACTAGCTGTATTTACAACATAGATAATCTGACCATCTACACCACCGGATAGCCCTCTGATGTCCTTATCATTACTGTAAGTTACTTCAAGAATGGATACTCCTGACACATCTTGACTGGTTACATTACTTGAAAGAGAAAGACTAAGTGTCGTACCCGAACTACCGCCAGATGGAATAGTTTGTGTAGAAAGGGTTCCGTTTGAAGAAGCAACCACCATTCTTGTTCCGCTTCCCGCAAGATCCGAGATTCGTGCATCGCCACTAACATGCAAAGATGTGCTCGGAGAGGATGTTCCAATGCCTACCTTACCTGATGAGCGATAAACGTTGGAACCACTTTGACTCCAAACACTGCTTCCACCGCTTGGAATTGCTTGAGTAGAAAGGTCTCCATTCGCATCGGCCACCACCATTCTTGTTCCACTACCACCCAGATCTGTGATACGTGCATCACCGCTTACATGAAGGGTAGCCTGTGGATTATTATTGCCGAAACCGATATTACCTGACGAACCGCTGATAAAAATGCTGTTCTCGGTACTATTTCGAGTGAGAACAAAATCATGATCATAACTATTCATGTAAGCTCTGTTCGTGAAAATACCCGATGTGCTGGAATTGGCAAACCCGAATGTTGCTGACAATGACCCTGACTGATCCATGAAATCAACACTGCTCCAACCATTACTTGCACTGCTTTGTAGCGTCATCACATTGGCATTGGAAGTGCTGCTAATAACATGCAAAGCTGTGCTTGGAGAAGATGTTCCAATTCCCACCTTACCTGATGAGCGATAAACGTTTGAACCACTTTGACTCCAAAGGCTGCTTCCACCGCCTGGAATTGCCTGAGTAGAAAGGTCTCCATTCGCATCGGCCACCACCATTCTTGTTCCACTTCCAGCCAGATCAGAGATTCGTGCATCGCCACTGACATGCAACTTAGCAACCGGATTACTTGTGCCAACTCCGATATTCCCTGTATTGATTATTGTCAGTGCCTGAACAACATCACTTGGAAAGTTATCTGCAAACGTTCCTCCTGCCCCATTTGCAACCCCTCGCTTAACCAAGAACGCCAAACCTGCAGAGTAGCTGTCATAATCTATCATCTGAATCGCTGCTCCAGGGTTTGAAAAACCGCCTCTTCCAAAACCAATTTCAGGACCTTCTGCAGGGTTTGGAACTGCTGTTGTTCCACCAAGAGATACGCCACTGGTTCCATTTCCATAAATATGTAAGCGTGTGTCAGGATTAGTAGTTCCCATACCGATACTTCCTGTCGGCAAAATGGTCATTCGAGAATCAGTTAGTGATAAGGACTGATTGTCTTGAGTCCCAGATACCATGAAGTGAAGTTTACCATAACCGTAGTTACCAATTCGTTCATGGAAAATACCTGCTTTCATCCAATCTCCTGCTCCTTCACTGTTGAAACCAATACCTACTCCATTACCTCCTGTTTGCGTTCCGTTTGTATTTCGTATAAACAATGGCATATTCATTCCATTGTTATTTACTTGCAAATGAAGTAATTGATTCGGAGTAGCTGTACCAATCCCCACGTTTCCACTCTCACTTATTCGCATCAATTCTGTCGGTGACGTCATGCTGTTCTTACCGAAACGGATAGCGCGGGTATCACTGTCATTATTATTATAATCCATGGTGATGTAAACATCATCTTCACCACTCATTCGAATGTTTCCGTTGTCATCATAGATATCATCATTGACGATGATCTTACCTCCAACGTGCAGCTTTTCGAGCGGAACAGCTACCCCAATGCCCACATTACCATCATCAGCAATTCGGATTCCCTCGCTGCCTCCATCATTGGAAAGCCAATGGTCGTCCATTTGAATATTCGCAGCAGCAATATGATCACCGAAGTTATCTGCTCCTCCTCCGAATTCTGTCCAAACGGTTCCATTATAATACTTGAATCCTTTGGTTGCATTCGTCTGATACACAATCAACCCTTCAGTTGGACCGCTGATGGCGTTCATCTGAGCCTGTGTCATCTTTGGCAGAAGAAACCCGGATGTTGTCGATCTCAATTCGAGTAATGCGTCAGTATTAGGAGTAAAGCTGGTATTGCCAATTCCTACATTCTGCGCAAAGGCAACGGCACTTGAAAAGGTGCAAATTAGGGTGAGTACTTGTCTGTTCATCAGTTCCTGTTTCTAGTATTCTGGCTTGTCTAACGAAAGCAAGAAGGAATGGTTAGCTTATTTGGAGATTTATCGATAAACGGCTTTTTCGATTCCGACATTTCTTCGTTTAACTTCGACCGATCGTTATTTCCCCCCGATAAACATTGAATACGTCAAAGACCGCATACGACCGACTGATTGCTGAACTCCCTTTCAAGCCCACATTGGGGCAAGAAGGGTTTGTTTATCGGCTTTCTGAATTCCTGACCGAGCAGAACGTTGGAAAAGTGTTCCTGCTGCGCGGATATGCCGGAACTGGTAAGACTTCGATGGTAATAAGTGTGGTTAAAACCCTGAAGGCGATGAACCGCAAGTTTGCGTTGCTAGCTCCAACAGGCCGGGCAGCCAAAGTATTGGCAGCATACACCAAACAGCGAGCGTTCACCATCCACAAGTTTATTTATCAGATCACTACAGATGAGTTCGGGAATATCCGTTTTGCGTTGCGACATAATAGAGGTAAGAATGCGGTGATCATTGTGGATGAAGCATCGATGATATCCTTGTCTAGAGATGCAGGTTCAGGGAGAATTCAATCTAAGAATCTCCTTTCCGACCTCATGAAATTCTTAGAGGAGGGCAAGGATTGTAAGCTGATCCTTATTGGCGATACGGCTCAGTTGCCCCCCATTGGATCGGCCGATAGCCCCGCGCTTGACGGAAAAGTTCTACAGACGAATTTCAGTTTTGAACCAGAAATGCAGCACGAACTGCGCGAGGTGGTCCGTCAGGAAGCCGATTCGGGCATTCTGACCAACGCCACCGAGCTTCGGAATCTGTTGCAATCTGGAAAATCAGACATCTTACTAAAGGTGAACTTTCCAGACATTAAGGTAATAGACATGCTTGAGCTGGAAGATGAACTGAATTCGGCTTACGGTCTTTATGGCGAAGATAACGCCATGGTCATTACACGTTCGAACAAGAGCGCCAACCAGTTCAATCAGCAGATCCGCTTACGCATTAAGTACATGGATGATGAAATTGCTTCCACCGATAAACTGATGGTAGTGAAGAACAATTATCATTGGCTACCCAAGGGTTCGGGTGCTGGTTTTATTGCCAATGGCGATATGATTGAGATCATGCGGCTTGGCGCATTGGAAGAAATGCACGGGTTCCGTTTTGCCAATGCTACGGTCCGTTTGATGGATTATCCGAGCGAAGATTCGTTGGATGTAAAATTGCTGCTGAATGCGCTGCATGTGGAAGCGCCTTCACTTCCAGACTCGGATTACGAGCAACTGTACAACTCGGTCTGTTTGAGCTACGCGGATATTCCAACACCATCCGAACAGGCCAAAAAAGTTGCTGAGGATCCGTACCTGCATGCGCTTCAGGTAAAGTTCGGTTATGCCATAACCTGCCATAAGGCACAGGGCGGGCAATGGCCTGCCGTGTTTGTCGACCAAGGTTACCTAACGGCCGAAATGTTGGGCGTTGAATACGTGCGATGGCTCTATACTGCTATTACCCGTGCTTCAGAGAAACTGTATCTGGTCAATTTCAACGAGCAGTTTATTGAGCAATAGCTTGTAGAACAGGCTTCCCATCCCAACATTCGGGCGCTTTAATTCCAAGAAGATAAGCCAACGTGGCGGCTGTATCGTAGGTTTTCACCTCTACTTGCAATTCGCCATTTACCACTCCTGTTCCGGTGAGAATCCAAGGCACGAAGCGTTCTTCGGGTGTATCGCCACCATGTCCGTGGCCAATGCCTCCGTGGTCGGCAGTGATGAGGATGACGGTGCTTTCCAATTCGCCAGAAGCTTTTACGGCATTCACCATTTTCTTGATCATTCTATCCGTTTCAGAAACTGCAGCATAATACTGTGGTGTTCCGTGCCCATCGTGGTGGCCTGCGTGATCTACCAGGTCCAAATGCACGAACATGAAATCGGGTTTCTGCTTTTTGAAATAGTTGGAAGCCATGCGGGTAATTCCCTTGTAGCCGTGATGAGATGCGGCCTGCAGCAGAATGGCATCTCGCTGACGGTTGACCACGCCTTTCTCGAACAGGCGATTGAAGGCCAACCAATCGTTGAAGCAGGCAATTTTGGAATCTGGTTTCTGTCTTCTGAGCTCTCCGAAAACAGTAGGCCAGATACCGCTTGGCTTGCCATTGCCTTTTGTGCCTTGGCATTCCAATTCGATGGTCTGTTTGTGCGGTTGCCACGCGTTGGAGGTAATGCCATGTTTTTCTGGCCCAGCCCCCATGATCATGCTTGCCCAGTTGGGGCTACTGCTAGTTGGCAACACGGCTTCGCACTTCCACGTGTAAGCAGCCACTTTAAGGATGCTATCGATGGTGGGTGTTTCGGCCTTGTGTATCCCGTCAGGACTCATACCATCCACCCCAATGACTATGACGTGTTTGATGGCAGGCGCTTGGGCCTGGGAGAAAAAGGGGAAAAGGAGGCTGATACGAATTACGAATGAAAAACGAATATACGAATGGCGCATTCTCAGGGTAATCGGTTTTTAGTGAACAATTGACATCATAAAGCCACAGATGCACAGATTTGCACAGATTCTTTCACAGAGAAAACCAATCCACGAAATCAGTGAAAATCTGTGCATCTGTGGCTAAAAACATGTTTTTCAATATGCTTGAAAATAACACCTGATTGCCCTAGTGGCATACTGCTACGTTTGGCGGAATTCGTAATTCGTATCAACGCAGGAGCCACTTGGCCGCCATCTTAATGAAGTTGATTTTGGCTTTGCTGTATGGAGGATATTTCTGCGCTACATCGCCCAAGAATGAACGCGTCATCACTGGTTTCATGTGCGAGAAAGTATCGAAACCGAGTTTTCCGTTATATGCTCCAATACCGCTATTCCCCACTCCACCAAATGGAAGATTTGGCTGACCCGCGTGTACCATGGTTTCATTTACACAGATAGCTCCCGAAGATGTTTCGTTCATTAGACGTTTCTTCAATTTAGAATCGTTGCTGAACAGATACATCGCCAATGGGCGCTCGCCTGCATTGATGTGATTGATCACCTCATCGAAATTGTCGTAGCCAATGATCGGCATTACAGGTCCAAAGATCTCTTCCTGCATGGCTGGATGATCGTTGGTCACATTATCAATGATGGTTGGCGAAATGTATCTGGTAGCTGCATCAGTTACACCACCAACGATAATATCTCCCGTTAGCATTTTGCTTACACGCTGAAAATGTCGGTCGCTGATCAATCGTCCAAGATCATCTGAAGGCTTATCGGCTGGGCCGAAGAATTCTCCAATATATTGCTTCAGTTTCTCAAGGAATTTAGCTTTGATCTTGTTGTTGACGTAGATGTAATCTGGCGCAATACACGTTTGTCCTGCATTTTGGAATTTACCCCAAACCAATCGCTTAGCAGCCACATTCAGATTAATGTCTGTATCAATGATACATGGGCTCTTGCCGCCCAATTCCAAGGTGACAGGCGTAAGGTGTTTTGCGGCTGCTTGATAAATGATCCGTCCGATCTCGGTTCCACCAGTGAACAACAGATAATCAAATCGCTCATTGAGCAACTCTGTAGTTTCTGGAACGCCACCTTCAATGCTTACAATGTATTCAGGGTCGAAGGTGTCTTTGATCAGATCGGCAATGGCCTTGCTGCAATTCGGAGAAATCTCTGAAGGCTTTACCACAGCTGTATTTCCAGCGGCAATAGCACCTAAAAGCGGTCCGAAAAGGTTCTTTACAGGATAGTTCCATGGGGCGATGATCAATACAACTCCGTAAGGTTCAGGCACGATCATCGATGAACCTGGTTGAAAGAACAAAGGCGTTGGAACACGCTCTGGTTCCATCCAATCATCGAGATGGCGCAGGTAGTGATCGATCTCTGCAACAGTTACTTCAATTTCCGTTGCAAGTGCTTCTTGTTTCGGTTTATTGAGGTCTTGCTTTAAGGCTGCAAGAAGATTTTCCTCATGCTTACGAAACGCAGCTTTCAATTTATTCAACTGCTTTTTTCGGAAAGCAGCTGGTTTGGTGGCATGCGACCAGAAATAATCGCGTTGCTTTTGAACTACTGCTGAATATGCTGTGCCGGTTGCCGGCTTTTCGAGAACTGCTTCCATATCAATATTTGATTCCGAGTTTATTGTAAAGTTTTGTGAGGACCCACATTGGCCCAACTAAGAAAAATTCGAGGTCTTTGAAGAATGATGGCTTCTTGCCTTCCACCTTGTGGCCTACGAACTGCATGGCCCATGAAAGAACAAAGATCACCAAGGAAATTAGCCAAATGCTGACCGGTCCGTTGTAGAAATAGCATGCAGCCATACCCGTCAACGTTACTGCAAGAATTCCGACCGAAACGGCAAACGAAAGTGAGAGGTAATATGCAAACACGAAAATTGCGAGAATCATTGAAACATTAAGTGGTTCGCCACCAAGAAACCCCAACTCAACCGGTAGTTTCACATCCCAAAGCATGCCAATGGCACTCAAGAAGATAAGTGGAACAAAAATGTTGTGAATGAACTGATTGGTCTCGTTCTGATGACTCTCTTTGTATTCGCCCAAGAGGCGGTCTATCTTACTCATAATTTGATTTGGATTAAATCGAGGAACACGTAAAGTTAGCCACTTCATTGATTTTATGAGGGCAACAAAGACTATTTTTCGGACGATGGAATCACTTTCAGTTCAATTCAATTCGCTTTTCGGCCATTTACAGGA
The DNA here is from genome assembly GCA_021739695.1 of Flavobacteriales bacterium. Classification (NCBI taxonomy): domain Bacteria; kingdom Pseudomonadati; phylum Bacteroidota; class Flavobacteriia; order Flavobacteriales; species Flavobacteriales bacterium. Next base: position 99,537 of record JAIPBM010000008.1, read on the forward strand.
GCCGAAACGATTTTTCTGCCCAGGTAGGGTTAACCTAATTGGCGAACATATCGACTACTTAGGAGGTTCGGTCATGCCTGCTGCCATCTCTTTGGGAATCACCGCGCTTTGCAGTAAGAACGATTCCAACATACTGCGGATACACTCAACAGATTTTCCCGAAACAATTGCATTCGACCTTGCTGCCCTGCCCGTTTCAAAACAAGGTAATTGGGGTGATTTTATACTTGGAGTTGTGTTGGATTTGAAAGACAAAGGAATTGAACCAAGCGGATGCGACATTCTCTTTGAAAGCAACTTACCGAAAGGTTCGGGGCTGTCTTCTTCTGCAGCGTTGGAGGTCTTGTGCTATCATATGTTTCACGTTATAGCAACTGGAACCGAGCCAGACAGGACTAAAATGGCGTTGTATTGTCAGAAAATCGAGAATCAATTCATTGGCGTGAATTGCGGCATTATGGATCAGTTTGCCGTTGCCAACGGAAAAGCCCAGCACGCACTACTGCTTAACTGTGAATCGTTGGCTTACAAACTTGTGCCTTTGCAATTAGGAACGCATGAACTGCTGATCATCAATTCGAATAAACCGCGAACATTGGCCGAAAGTGCCTACAACCAACGCAGACAGGAATGTGATGATGCCTTGCGGATTATTCAAAAAGAAAGACCAATAGGGAACTTGGTGGATGCTCACGAATCAGAGCTCGAATTACTGTGCAACCCGATCTTGAAGAAACGAACACGACATGCGATTGGCGAGCAGATTCGTGTGATGCAATCCGCTGTTGCGCTGCGTGCTGGAAACCTCGAAGAATTTGGAAGACTGATGACGGAATCGCATAACTCGTTGAAAGATGATTACGAGGTTTCCTGCTCAGAGCTCGACTTTATCGTAGAGCAATTGCTCGCTTCTGATGCCTGTTTGGGCGCACGTATGACCGGTGCTGGTTTTGGTGGCTGCTGCGTGGCTTTGGTAGACAAATCTGCGGTTGCTTCACTTTCAGAACAACTCGGAAATGGTTATCAGAAACGCTTTGGATTCGAGCCGTCATTTTATAGCTGTTTAACGTCAGATGGAGTACATACCATTACTTAATGATTAAATTATCTTTAACGCCTCTTAACGAAACACACATATCAGAACAACATGAAAAAACTTTTTACTCTAAGTCTATTATCCCTTTTTGCGATAAGCGAGACAGTTGCACAACCAGACTGTTCCAATGGAAGATATACAACATTCGATCTATTCTCTTCTGTTGACGTAACAAGTGCCGTGACATTTGGAAACAATACTGCCTTAAATGGTAGTGATGTAGACCTGAAAATGGATGTATATCAACCTTCAGGAGATACAGAAACAGATCGCCCCGTGGTCATCATGGCTTTCGGAGGTTCTTTTATTGGCGGAGCTCGAGCGGATGTAGCTTTCATGTGTAACATCCTTGCCAAAATGGGCTATGTGGCTGTAGCTCCTGATTATAGAGTAGGTTTCTTCTTACCAAGTGAAGTAACAACAACATTGGCGGTTTTGAGAGGTGCACATGACATCAATGCATGTGTCCGATTCCTTAAAAAATCGGCTGCAGAGGATGGAAATCCTTACGGAATTGACTGTGAAAGAATTGTTGTAGGTGGAATTTCAGCCGGAGCCATCGCTGCCATTCATTCTGCATATCTAGATAAGTTGACAGAAGTCCCTTCTTATATGGTAAACGACACAGCAGGACTAGGCGGTGTTGAAGGACATAGCGGAACTCCTGATTACAATAGCACATCAGTTGGTGTACTAAGTTTCAGCGGAGCCATCGGTGACACTTCATGGATTGAAGCTGGAGATGCTGCCATAGTAAGTGTTCACGAAGAATTGGACAATGTGGTTCCTTACCTGACTCAAGAAGTTTCTGTATCGGGATTCCCTACAGGATTGATCGCTTCCGGTAGTGCTCACGTTCACCTAAGAGCTGATAATGTTGGCGTTCCAAACGACCTAAAAACATACTTGGGCGTTCAGGACCATGTTGGTTATCTAAGTCCTATTGACCAATCTGCTTTGGATTTTGCCATGTCCTTCATCGGTGACCTAGTTTGCGGTCAAAGCACAAACAGCTGCGAAAAATTGGCATCTGGAATTGCTGATGTAGAACGAAATGCGATCTCTGTCTATCCAAACCCAACCAAAGATCAGATCAACTTCAGTACGGAAGAGCAAGGAACAGTGGAGGTGATTGACGCTACAGGAAGAACCGTTCTCAATGCAACTTCAGTCGTAGGACAGAACAGATTGAATGTGAGTTCCCTACCTGCAGGCGTTTACACGCTGCGAACGATTGGAAAGCAAATCGGCACAGCTCATTTCATCAAAGAATAATTATTCAATTAGCGCTTGAGAAAGCCTCGGGAATCGAAAGACTCCCGAGGCTTTTTCGTTTTCGTGCAATAAACAAGAAGAATTGCGTTTCTGCTGAACAAACCCTTGCATGATGGGGTTTTATTACAACACCGATGGGTTGAAGTGATACGCAAATGCTGGTCGTTTTTGCTTGGTTTATTGGTTGATCGAGTTATCATGGACCATCGGATGGGGCCTCGGAATCGTCAGATTTCGAGGCCTTCTTTTTAACGAAACCCTGTTAACAAGTGAACGAAGAACTGCTTTGATCCCCGTTAACCTGAACATAACTTTGCTTAAACCAACAGTTACATATCAATGGCCTTAGGCATCACCTCCATTTTTAAGAAGAAGGTATCAGAAGAAAAGGTAGCCGAACTGTTCGTCAATATCATTTTCAACGCTGTAGATTCCAGTTTTGCCGAAGTGGCCGATCTGTTGAACAATGATGTGAACCTGATTTCGCGAGCCCTTGTAAACCCAGAGAATCAGGATGATTTCCTGATGATTGTTGTTGCTGGGAATTTTGACCTCTTGGAAGATTATTTCCACGAAGGTCAGGAAGACAGAATCCGTCAACTGACCATTGAGAAACTTTCGAGTGTATATGGCGTGGACACCGTAACCATGCGTTCTGCCATCAACAACACCATTGCATTGTTCAAGAAGATCAATTATCCATCAAAGAATACGCACTATGCCATGAGCCGTGCGGTTTTTCACAAGTACAAACTGAACGATTTCCAAAAGGATTATTTCAAAAACCTGAATGCTCCTGACCCGATTCTACTCAAGAATATTGATGAGATCATGGAACAATTCATCATCAAGTGGGATACGTTTACAGAGAAGTACCGGATTACAGATTGATCTTATCCTTTAGCGCAAAACGCTCCTCTGCCATTTCCCTTATTTGATTGCCAATAGCCAAACTGGCCGTAGCCGCTGGACTTGGTGCATTTAATACATGTAAGGAATTCCCTTTCTGCTCAATTCTAAAATCATCGATGGTTTCGCCATCAAGACCAAGTGCCATTGCCCTCACTCCTGCTCTTCCTGGCTGAAGGTCATCCATCGTCAGATCAGGAATCAAGCGTTGAAGCGTTTTCAGGAACAATCGTTTCGAGAAAGCTCTTCTGTATTCATTGTAAGCGAATCCAAAATGATTGAAGAGCAGACTCCAAGTTCCTTTGAATGAAAGCGCCTCGACCGTATCGCGCAGACTGAAGTCCAGTTTACCGTATCCTTCGCGTTTGAAAGTGAACACGGCATTCGGACCGCACTCTACACTTCCGTCTGTCATACGCGTAAAGTGAACTCCCAAGAAAGGAAACTCCGGGTTTGGAACGGGATAAATGAGATTCCGCACTTTATACTTGGCAGCATCAGTCAATTCGTAGTAATCGCCACGGAAACCAACAATAGACATGTCGAGTTTCACGCCATCCTTCTTGGCCAATCTATCTGATTGCAATCCGCCACAGAAAACCATGTACATGGCCTTGTAATTCGCCTTATCCGTTCGAATTTTCTTTACTCCTTCTTCTTCAACATAGGAAAGGACTTCCTCACCAAAAATGACCTTGCTTGCTGAGTTCAACGACTCCGTTATCTCCAACATTTTGGCTGTTGCGCCCACAAAATCGATGATACCCGTGTAAGGCACCCAAATGCCTTTGATGCCCGTGCAATGCGGCTCAATTTCTTTGATCTCATCCGCATTGATCCAGCGATTGTCGGTCAGTCCATTGGCAATGCCATTATTGAAAACCTTTTCCATATGTGGGAACTCGCTTTCGTCCGTTGCCACAATGATCTTTCCGCAGACATCATGCTTTATCCCATGTTCTCTGGCAAAGGCAATGAGTTGGTCTTTACCCTTCACGCAATTCTTAGCCTTATAAGAACCTGGTTTGTAATAAATCCCCGAATGGATAACACCTGAATTATGTCCCGTTTGATGCGGTGCTGGACGATTTTCCTTCTCAATCAGAAGAATTTTCAGATCAGGATACGCCTGCTGAAAACTGTAGGCGGTAGCCGCTCCTACAATTCCTCCACCAACGATGCAGAGGTCGAATATTTTATCTTGAGACATGGTTCGCGAATTTACATCTTCCGCAACTAGAGGCGCAAAACATTGCGCTTCTACGGAAACACCACATGGAAGAAATGCGCCATTCCAAGTCCGAGGTAGTTGGCAATGGCATAACCGACCAGACCTGTAGTTAAACCGCTCACCACAATATCTTTGTTCTTGAGCACACTTGCCACTGGGCCGATAAAGGCCGGACCAAAGATTCCAGCAACCGAGGTTATCAATGTAGTATCGGCATCAATCCTAAATATCCACGAAAGAAGAAAATGTACACTAAGTGTTCCAACAAAAACGCACGACACATAGAACAATACTTCTGGGCTTGCTTCCAACATTTTTTGAACGTTGGAAATGGATCCTATTCCCATGCAGAAAATGAGTAGGAAATATTCTCCGAATTCGTAGGTACGCGGGAGGAAGCGCACTTTCTTTATAAATGAAGCTCCGATACTTAATGTCGTAACTGCAAGAATGACGGATGGCGCAGTAATCTTTCCATCAATCAATATGGAGAAACCAATGCTTGCAACAACAATTGCCACGGAGATTCCAAACGCAGAAAGCAACGATAATCCGACTTTCGTGTTCGACACCATTTGTTGTAAGCGTTGATAATGAAAGGTTTCATCCCTATCGTCAGCTTCACGCGGAACAAAGGATGGCAAGAATTTGAGAGCCAATTTCTGCGCCACCGATAGCAGCAACATCAGATACAATGCGCTCAGCATCAGATCACAGGCATTCAGCACAATGAAAACCTCATTCGAAATACCAAGCGCTGTACCAATAGCGGCCAAGTTGGGCGTTCCGCCTGTGTATACTCCAACCATCATTCCTGACAATTTCCATACATCATCGACACCCATTTCGCGCAAATGGAAAAATGCTGAAACACAGAAAGAAGAAACCAACACTGCGACTACCGCCAAGGCAAAAGATTTCGCGGTCTGCTTCGCGTATTTGAGCCACGCCATAAAACGGGTGGACAGCAACATCAGCGAAATGGCCAATGGCACGCAGCCTTCAGCCACATCCTGACTCAATTTCATGTTCACCGGAGAATCCGGCACATTCCCCATTATCAATCCGAGAGCATAGCAAAGAATGACCGGGCCGACCATTCCAGCGAGTTTATTCCGTTTCACCACCTCAATGACGAGGACAGGAAACGCAAGCATGACCAATATCTGTATGATGGACGGTAAATGCACAATCGAATTTAGTCAAGCAACTTCAAGAAGCAACTTTCTGCCCATCGAATTATTAATAGTCAGAACAATCTTGATTATGCTTTCTTTGAAGCAATATTAGCACTCAAATGAATATTAACGCTTGGATCAAATCGGCTTTTTGGAAAATAGAAGATGTCGGAGTCGAAGTGCTTCATCGCATTGAGATCAAACCATTCGAACATTTTCCAACTGAATTTACTGATGAGCGCGTAAACGTTGCGGTGAAATATCATAATGAGAAATGGTTTCACAATGAGATCATAGTGAAAGCGAAAAACGCTTTGGTGGAACCACAATACGGCTATGCGATAGATGGCTTGGACACAATTATTGGAACCAGTATCCGAACTAGAAGTAATTTACCTTCCCCTATTCCAACGCTGAAAGCGAAATTGCTTGGCAGCAAGAGAAGTCTTGATCGGGCAATCCTTTTTGATGGAAGTATGGGCATCAACTATTTCCATTTTCTGTCGGACGTACTGCACAAGGTCTATTTGCTTGAAGCTTTCATGGAAATGGACTGTCCATTATTGGTGGGAAGACAGGTTTTTTCGAAGCCATTCTTTCAGTTTTTCATCACGCAGACCGAGCTTTCAAAACTGAATTGGCAGCCAATTGACTTGCCCGTTCAGGTGGAGGAACTTTTCATTGCAAGGCCGATGCCTTATGGAAAGGAGCATTGGCTTCGGACGAAGCAACTATTCATAAAGCAAGACGCTACCATCGGATCCAGAAAGGCAGTTTTCGTCAATCGAACTGGTACTCGCCATATCACGAACTGGAGCGCTGTCGAAAAGATTTTAAACGAACATTCAATAGAAATCGTTGATCCTGGGAACCTGGATGTAAAGCAACAGGCTGAATTGTTCAATTCTGCGAGTCATGTTATAGGCATTCATGGCGCTGGAATGACCAACCTCGCTTTCTGCAACCATTCAAAAGTGAAAGTGCTCGAATTGTGCTCCAACAACCGAATTGGAACACAATATTATTGGCTCTGTCAGGCTTTGGGAATTGACTGGGACATGATGCTTGGAGGTACTGCGGAAGCGGATCAGTCGTTTGAACTGAATCCTACGGCTTTCGAAGAAAGACTGAAGATTTTTCTCGCTAATTGAATCGGAACCCCTTCACCGTATCCACAAACAATTTCACCTTCTGTGGATCGATGTCTGGGTAAACTCCGTGGCCAAGATTGGCAATGTGTCGGTTGGGGCCAAATGCCTGAAGCATTTCTTTGGTCTTGGATACAATGACCTCATCTTCTGAATAAAGAACACACGGGTCGATATTTCCTTGCAACGTTTTGCTGGAACCGACCAACGCACGACTTTCGGCTATATCCATGTTCCAATCAAGACCGATTGTTTGGCAATTAAGCTCACCTAATTCCTTTCGGACAAAATAAGCCCCTTTGGCAAATACGGTAACGGGAACTTCATTGACCGCGTCACAGATTCTGGCAATGTATGGCAATGCAAATTCCCTGTATTGTTCTGGGCTAAGAATACCGGCCCAGCTATCGAAAATTTGAACGATGTCCGCACCAGCTTCTATTTGTCCTTTCAGGTAATTGATGGTGCTAAGCGTGATCTTCTCCAAAAGCTTGTGAGCAAGAACAGGTTCTGTGTAAAGGAATTTCTTGGCATCTGAGAAGGTCTTGGAACCTCCACCTTCAATCATATAACTGAAAATGGTCCATGGCGCACCAGCGAAACCGATCAATGGAACTCGACCATTCAGTTCTTTTTTGGTCATGGCAATGGCATCAATCGTATAACGAACGCCATCAGCCTCAGCAACAATCATTCGTTCTACATCGGCTGCAGTTCTGATCGTATTCTCGAACCAAGGTCCACGCTTCTCTACCATTTGATATGGCAATCCCATTGCTTCGGGAATGACAAGAATATCTGAGAAAATGATGGCCGCATCCACACCAAGATGATCAACAGGTTGGATGGTCACTTCGCAGGCGAATTCAGGTGTTTCGACCAACTCTTTGAAGCCGCCCATTTTAGCACGGACTTCCCTGTACTCAGGAAGGATTCTACCCGCTTGACGCATCAGCCAAACTGGCGTTCGTTCTACTTTTTCTCCTCGCGCTGCGCGCAGTAAAAGGTCATTTTTCAGCATGCGGCAAAGGTAAACTCATAAAAGCACGAAAAAAGTAAAATCGAAATCCGAAATCGTTTCAGGAAAGTACAACCATCGAAGACGGAATATCTTCTCTTCCTAAAGCGCGCAGCATTTTTCCGTGGCCGAGAACCGCTTCGGTAAAGGTTGGAATGCAATGGTAAGGCACTCCGAATTCTTCTGCTGTCTGCCTCACAATCGGGGCCAAATTAGGATAATGAACATGGCTCACCTTCGGAAAAAGGTGATGCACGACTTGAAAATTCAAACCACCAACAAACCATGTGACGAGCTTATTGTTTGGAGCAAAATCTGTGGTGGTGCGAAGCTGATGAACCGCCCATTCGTCCTTCATTTTTCCTTCATCGTTCGGTTTCGTGAACTCACAGATTTCCATGATGTGTGCTGATTGAAACACCATTCCAAGGATCAATCCGCCAATGAAATGCATCATGAAGAAACAGCCCAAGGTTCCGTACCAAGGAAGTGGTAAAATGTAAATCGGCAAGGCCAGCGTAACGAAAAGGTAAGCTGCTTTTATTAGAATGATGCGTAAGGTGATCAGCCCAAAACCAGTATCGTAATTATTCGTCATGCCCGAATTCTTGTAATCAACCAGCTGCTTAAAGTCTTTCATAAAAATCCAGCTAACCGTCATCAATCCGTAGAAGAACCAACCATAAATGTGCTGATAGCGATGAACCGCTCTGCGCTTGGCAAAAGGCGAAAATCGTAACATAGGAAAGGTCACGGTATCAGCATCCAAACCATCAATATTGGTATAGGTATGATGAAGGATATTGTGCTGGATCTTCCAGTTTTCGGCACTACCACCGATCATATTCAGGAAATAGCCAACGAACTTATTGACCAATTCATTCTCCGAATAGGAACCATGATTTGCATCATGCATCACCGACATTCCAATGCCCGAAATGGCCACGCCCATAACCATCCACGAAAGAACGATTGCCATTGTAGAAGTGGTGATTCCAGCCAGCATTAAGGCCAATGGAACGACATAGGCAGAAACGATGACCACCGATTTGAGGTACATACGTGCATCTGCAAACTTGGAAATATGCTTGTCTTTGAAATAGGCATCCACGCGTTGATTAAGCGTTTTTGCAAATCCATCCTTGCTTTCGCGTGGGGCGAATTTTACTCTTTGAATAAGATCTTGGGCCATTTAGGCAATTATGATGATGTGGGTTCGCTAAAGGTCGTTGAATTACGACAGCTTTGGCGTCAGTCGAAGACGAATTTGAAGAAATACGTCAACTAAGCCAATTCGGCCTCACAAATACGCTTCTTCTGCTCGGAAGGTTTGCGATTCTGAATCTCCTCCAAAGTCGCAGTGTACTTGGCATGTGTTGTTCCCATCCACTCGTCCCACCAACGGAAATAGAGCCCATAATTGCCATCAAAATACTTGTGATGCATATTATGATTCGTGCTCGTATTGAGCCAAAACCCGAGCTTACTCCGCGTAAGCCATTTCGGGAAGAATTCGTAACCGAGATGTCCCATCACGTTTTCCATGGTCATAACCACAAGGAAAAGCATCAGCGCGTACAAGTGCATGGGAATAATGAATGCCAAAACGATGATGATCCCAGATTCGACCATAGCTTCCAACGGATGGAACGCGAATGAAGCCCAAGGCGTTGGATTTGTGCTTTTATGATGCACCAGATGGAAGGCCTTGAAAAGCTTTGGATGATGCATCAATCGATGCGTCCAGTAGAAATAGGTGTCGTGAATCACAAGAGCAACGGGAATACTGAGCACAAACCACCAGATCGGGTAATCGGATATGTTCGCGTAAAGCTGTGTGTGGTCTTTTATGACAAATACGAGTAGGCCTGAAAGCCCGAAGAAAACGAAGGTGAGCAAGGAATAACCAATCTCGCGCTGATAGTCTTTACGAACTGGAAATTTGGCCTGAATCCTTCGCCATGCGATTGAATTCTTGAACCAGAAGTAGCACGGAAAGAAGACGAGCGATGCAAAAAACAGGTATCGCAATGTGACGATGACGAAAACCTTGAGCCAGATGAAAAAATATGCTTCCATGCCATGAAGGTAAAGATGTTGGCGCATTTAATCAGTGGAGAATCAATCAATAGCTCATCCAATTAAACGATATGTCGGTTTAGAGCGCCACCACTTCGCCTTGCGCTTCCAACAAACGTGCAGGAACTGAATCTCGGATGGAGTCGGCCAAAGCATTGATCATTGCGGTTTTTACGTGCACACGATTGGTGGCGATACTCACTTCTCGAATGGGCAGATTCCCCTTGAATTCACGAAGCAATTCTCGCTTTGCATCATCAAGGTTAATGGTTGCAAGAAATGGAAGAATCGTCATGCCACGATGATGTTCAACCAATCGTTCTAGCGTTTCTAAGGAACCGCTTTCGAATACGAAAGTGTGCGTCTCATCTTTCTGATGTGCTTTGCAAATATTGAGCACTTGAGCGCGAAGACAATGACCTTCTGAAAGAAGCCAAATGTCGTCCAGATCGAGGTCGGAAACGGCAATTTCAGCTTTTGAGAAAAGGCGATGATTTCTCCCCACGTATCCAACCATTGGCTCGTTGAAAAGCACCATTTCTTGAATACCTTTTTCCTCTATTGGAGTAACCAGAATACCCAGGTCAAGTTCATCTTTTCGGAGTTTCTCCACAATCATGTTGGTTTGGAGTTCCTGTACCAGCAGACGGATGTTCGGGAAATCACGCTCAAATAGAGGTACAAAAAGTGGCAAGAGATAGGGAGCCAAGGTTGGAATGATTCCTATCTTCAATTCGCCCGTGAGTTTTCCCTCCTGTTCTTTCACCAACTCCTTCAAACGTTCCGCTTCGCGAAGGACTGCGTAAGCCTGCGCCACGATTCTCTCGCCCAAGGGTGTTGGAATGAGCGGCTTTTTAGATCGATCGAAAATCTTGACTCCAAGCTGTTCTTCGAGCTTTTGTACTTGCATCGTGAGCGATGGCTGTGTCACAAAACATCGCTCGGCAGCTCGCACAAAGTTGCGTTCAATATCAAGTGCGCGGATGTATTCTAATTGTTGAAGTGTCATTAAATAGTTTTAAACTATTCAAATATAGATACTATTGATTTGACTGATAATGATTGAGCTAGCACCTTTGTATCAGAAATAATTATCCATAAACAACTACATCATGAAAACTCAATCATATTTAGAACACAACAACATTACGGTGAACAATTTGGATGAGGCAGTCAGGTTCATTCAAACAGCCATGCCTGAATTTAAAATACGCGGAGGTGGCGAGGACAATCAAAGACGTTGGCTCCACATTGGAACAGACGAATCGTATTTAGCACTCAGCGAATCTTTCGACAAGAAGAAAGGAAGTGATGATTACCTCTCTTTCGGATTCAATCACATGGGATTTGTGGTAGCTGACGCAAAAGCTGTCGGCAAGCGTCTTTCTGATGCGGGTTACAAGCGCAGTTACCCGTTGACTGAACAAAAGCACCGCATACGCGATTACTTTATAGATGCGGATGGCAATGAGTATGAATTCATTCAATATTTAAGTGACAAGCCGGAAGAGCGAAATTCGTACGATGACTAGCCCATGTGACCTAAGTCATACCAAGCCGACTTGAATAGACGACCTTTAAAAAAACCGAAAAGACAGAAAAGATGAGCACAAATCAAATAGGATTGAACACCAATCAATCGAATGAACTGGCTAAGGAGTTGAATACGCTTTTGGCAACATATCAAATGTTCTATCAGAATCTTCGTGGTTTTCATTGGAACATTCAAGGATCAAGTTTCTTTGAACTTCACTTGAAATTTGAAGAGTTGTATAACGATGCGATTCTGAAGGTGGATGAAATTGCAGAACGCGTTCTGACTTTAGGAGAGACCCCTTACCACACCTTTACTTCGTATTTGGAACATTCGACCATTAAGGAAGCTGCAAATGTGCATGATGGCCAAGGAACCGTTTCAACAACTCTCGCCAATTTGAAAACGTTATTGGAAATGGAACGGAAAATCCTTGACATGGCAGGAGAAGCTGGCGATGAAGGAACGAATTCGCAAATGAGTGATTACATCACGCAGCAGGAAAAGACTGTTTGGATGTTGACGGCATATTTGGGAAAAAAGTAAAATGAGAAAAGGGAAAAAGGGAAAACGTGTCTCGAATGGGCACGTTTTCCCTTTTTCATTTTCTCCTTCTTCAAATTCAGAACAACTCATTCAGGTTTTTCTGAATAGTTTCTGAGTTTTGGCAGCAAAATAGGATTGCCGAATTTCATTGAATGAATAAACTCACCTCTTCGGTTCTGATTTTCTGGTTGCAGAAAACTGCCAACCAATACCTGATAAGCCTACTGCTTATCGTGCTTACATCGGTTTTCTGTCATTTTGTGACCGATGCCATTGGGTATAGGGTTGTAGCCCTTATCCTACTCTTGGAAGTTTCGTTCCTGGCCATGGTATTCAGCATCCTGCCAACCTTGGCCACAGCCGTACTGAGTGCTTTGGTATGGAATTTCTTTTTCATTCCTCCCACCTACAAGTTTGTGATAGAATCTGCCGAGGACACGCTTCTGTTCATCATGTACTTCGCTGTGGCCTTGATCAATGCGGTTCTCACCTTTAAGGTCAGACAGTTGGAAAAACAGGCGCAGGATAAGGAAGGTCGGGAACGGACGATCAGGCTTTACAATACGATGCTCAATTCGCTTTCGCACGAATTGAGAACCCCGATCTCCACCATCATCGGTTCGGTCGATACCATTAAAGGAAACGCTGACCGCTTGTCCGAAGCCGACCGATCGGAACTCATCAATGAAATTGAACTCGCGGGGCTGCGACTGAACAGTCAGGTCGGAAATCTTCTCGACATGAGCCGATTGGAAGCGGGTGTACTGCAACCAAAGAATGACTGGTGCGACCTGAATGAACTGGTGCACAAGGTGGTGGTTGATATTCGGGCAACTTGGCCTGAAAGAACGGTTCAATTCGAAAGCAATGACGACCTGTCGTTGTTCAAGACCGACCACGGGCTGGTGGCGCAGACGGTTCATAACCTTCTTCAAAATGCGGTGCAGCACACTCCACCAACAGCCACCATGAAAATTGAGGCGCATGGAACCTCAGAAGGGTTCAGTATCGTGATCATCGATAACGGCCCAGGATTTCCAGAGGAACACATCATCTCTGCCTTCGATAAGTTTTATCGCTTGCCTGAAGCTGCTTCCGGTGGTATCGGTCTCGGACTGTCCATTGTCAAAGGATTTGTGGAAGTTCTTGGTGGTTCTGTCAAATTGGAGAACGTACCTACTGGAGGTGCCAGATTTACCATTGGCATTCCTGCCGAAACGTCTAAAATGAACAAACTCGAACATGAATAAGGCCGAAATTCTGATTATTGATGATGAACCGCAGATAAGGAAGTTGCTACAGATCAGCCTGGAAAGCAATAGCTACAAGGTGAATCAGGCCGCAACGGCCAAAGAAGGCATCTTATTGGCCGCCAATCACCCGCCCGACCTTATTCTTCTCGACATCGGTCTGCCAGACAAGGATGGACACCAGTTGCTAAAAGAACTACGTCAATGGTACGACCGCCCCATCATCATGCTATCGGTCAGGAACAGTGAGGAAGATATTGTAGCCGCGCTCGACAATGGTGCCACCGACTATCTGTGCAAACCTTTCCGAACAGGCGAACTGATGGCGCGGATACGCTCAACGCTGAGGCGTAGCAGTTCCGATCATGCAGAGACCGTTCTACAGTTCAGCAACATTGTAGTGGATCTGATTGCCCGCGTGGTGAAACGCCATGGTGAGGTGGTGAAGCTTACGACCACCGAATACAATCTGCTGGTGCTCTTTGCAAAGAACGAAGGCCGAGTGCTCACCCATCAGTTCATTCTGCGAGAGGTCTGGGGTGTCGGTTATCAGACCGAAACGCAGTATCTGAGGGTGTATGTGGGGCAACTGCGCAAAAAATTGGAGGACAACCCCAATGCGCCCAAACACTTCATCACCGAAACAGGCATTGGATACCGCTTCCAATAGTCTTTATACAATCTTTATACCTGCCCCTTTTCTTTTATTCTGCCCTTATGCGCTGAGGACTTACTTCGTCCCGTTAAGCATTGATGCTTCAAACCGTGGCAGACACACTTCTACTTGAACCGAATGTTGACCTGACTTCAGACCATCTGATGCAGGTAATAGGGCTTACCATCATGGTCGGGCTGGTGGTCTGGATGTTTTACATCGGCATTCGAGAAGCATTCAAGAAAAGAGGAAAATAGCCATGCCAGAGGACGAAGACGAAAAACCCTACACCTCATTCCAAGATTGGAAAAAGGAAGTGGCACACCTCAAGTGGCCTTCCATCATTTCCCTCATCTTATTGTTCATCCTCATCGTTCTCTATGATGTGTTTTTCTAAAGAGATCCACCTGGGCACAAGCACCGAAAAGAATTGAGAAGATGTACCGAACATTCATAAAACAGATAGCTAGCCTTCAGATCATTCTGGGCTTTGTAATTCTCATCCCATCCATCGTTGCCATCATCTATGGCGAATGGTATTCCTTGGCAAGCTTTGCCCTTTCGGGCAGCTTCGTTCTTGCCACCGCCTATCTCATCTACCGCTCTTTAAGGAAGACTGAGGAGCCCCAGTATCGGCATTCCCTCGCCATTGCCGCGCTCGGCTGGATCATGATCATCACGCTGGGAGCATTGCCCTATTTCGTGGCCGCCCATCTGACCCCGTTGGAGGTCATGCAACAATTCGTGCCTGCGGGACAGGACTACACATCGAGTCTACTGAACTTCAAAAATCCCTTGCACGCCCTGTTTGAAAGCACAAGTGCCTTCACCACCACTGGGCTGACCATGGCCTATCATGAACCATCCGTAGGCAAGACCGTGCTCTTTTACCGCTCGCTGTCGCAATGGGTCGGTGGTGCGGGCTTCATTGTGATGGCCTTGGCCGTGTTCCGGCAGCTTCCTGGACAAGGGGCCATGCTCCTTTATGGGTCGGAAGCAAGCGGGACCAAGCTGCGCACAACGGTCATTCAAACGGCACAGGCCATTTGGAAGACCTATCTCACGCTGACCCTGTTGGTCACCGCGTATATCTTCATTGGAACGCTCCTCATCCTGCCTGAATATCCCTTGGGAGAAAGCCTGTTCGATGCCATCAACCACGCCATGGCCGCACAGTCAACAGGCGGGTTCAGCACCTTGGACGACAGCATTGCCGGATATGGCTCGGCCAAAATGGATGCACTTTTCATTCTTCCCATGATCCTCGGAGGACTATCCATACCGTTTCTCTATCGTTTCATGTTCCAAGGCAGGATAACGGAGGTTTGGAACGACATTCAGACGCGCGCCATGCTCATTGCCTGTGTGCTGGGTAGCATCGGACTTTCGGTATTGCTGATGTATTCGGGCATCGTGTCGGATTCGATGCGCGAAGGTGCGTTCCAATACGTGAGCGCCCTCACCACCACGGGCTGGCAGACATCCAATATCGGGGCGTGGGACGACCTTTCGGTGCTTTTCATTGTGGCCGCAGCCATGATAGTAGGAGGTTCGGCCGGTGCCACTGTTGGTGGTATCAAGATACTCAGAGCGCTCATCCTTCAAAAAGGACTACGTTGGCATGTGTCCAAGGTGTTCCTGTCTCGCAATACCATCAAGGCCGTGAAATTCAATGGAGAGACCCTACTTCCTGAAAGGATGAACAGAGAATTGGCCAATGCGGGCATTTTCACTCTCATTTATATTCTATTCCTCTTCATTTCAACCATGATCACGGTTGCCCTCATGGGAACCGATTTCACATTGGCTGACGCCATTTTTGAAGCAGCTTCAGCCCAAGGTACGGTTGGACTTTCCACTGGAATAACCGACCCTTCCATGTCAAGCATCCTCGAAATAGTTTACATCATTCAGATGTGGGCCGGAAGATTGGAGATCATACCCGTGCTCGTACTCACCAGGGTACTGTTGTTCGGTTCAAAACCACGAATCATATAAAATCAAACTCATGCACATAATCATAGTAGGCGCAGGAAGAACAGGCAAACACGTCATAGAGTCGGCCATTGCCGACCATCACGAAGTTTTTGTCATTGAAGCAAGTAAGGAACGGGCCGAGTGGGTGTCCTCCCATTACGATTGCATTGTGATAAATGCCTTGGCAAACAACCCAGAGGTGCTTATGGAGGCAAAGGCCGAGCAGGCCGATGCCATTATTATCACCACAAGTGATGATGCTGTTAACATGATGGTGGTGCTGTTGGCAAGGGAATTGGGCACCAAAAGGTTGGTCAGTTCGGTCAACCGGGAAGGGTACATCCCTGTTTTTGAACAATTGGGCATAGATGTGGTGGAAAGCCCTTATCGCCTCAACGGAAGATACCTCTACCGTGCTGTTCAGGAACCGAATGTGAAGGAATTCCTTGATCTGGGCGATGGCATTGAGATCATTGAACTGGAAGTATCTGCGGGATCGGTGGTTGAAGGGAAACTGATAAAGGAACTGAACAAGCAACGGATGCTGCCCGCAAATTCAAGGGTTGTGGTCATCAAACGCAGCAGTCAGCTCATTGTGCCTGAAGGCGATACGCGCATAAACGTAGGTGATATAGTGGCCGTGTTGACCTCAAAAGAAAACGTGTCAAAGGTGGATGCGCTTTTCGGGGTGAAAACGGCCGTTGTCGAGTGATGCGGCCCACACTCATCCTTCTGTTCGTCCTCACCAAGCTACTGACGCTGGAAACAGTGGCCCAGAACGATACAGCTTGGTCAGGAAAACCGCAACTCGACCTTACGGTTTTCCTAGAAACCTTCTATTCGTACAGTATCAATCGGCCTGAAACCGAAACCCGACAACCATTCCTTTACAATTACAACAGGCACAGCCAGTTCAACCTGAACCTGGGGCTGTTGAAATTCAGCCTAACCCACGCCAAGTATCGCGCTGGACTGGCCTTGCAGGTGGGTACTTATGTTGCCGACAACTATGCGGCTGAACCGCCCGTTCTCAAGAACATCCATGAAGCAAGCATCGGCCTTGCCATCGACCGAAAGAACAAGCTGTGGCTGGATGCGGGCATTTTCGGTTCGCACATCGGTTTCGAAAGTGCCATCGGAACTGATAACTGGACGCTGACACGCTCGTTGATTGCAGAGAATTCACCCTATTTCCTTGCAGGGGCCAAACTCAGCTACAGCCCCACTTCCAAGATCGACATCACGGCTCTTGTGCTGAACGGTTGGCAGCGCATTCGCACCGTTGGAGGAAACTCCATCCCTTCTTTCGGTACACAGCTCAGTGCGCGGCCATCCTCCAAGTTCAGCTTCAATTGGAGCACCTTCATTGGAACGGACGACCCCGACACCACCAGACGCATGCGCTATTTCAGCAACCTCTATTCCATTATCGCGGTCTCGAAGCGTGTTGGCATCACCCTCGGTTTTGATGCGGGCATACAGCAACGGAGCAGGGCAAGCAATGCCTATGAAGCGTGGTTCGGTGCCGTCATTATCGGAAGGGTGAAGGTGAGCAACAGGTGGTATTTGGCAACAAGGGCTGAATATTACCACGACCGGTCAGGTGTCATTGTCGCCCCACTCAATGGCTATGCTTTCACAACCTTCGGCCTTTCTGTGAATGCTGATTTCGTGCCCATTCCCAACCTTTTCTGCCGCGTTGAGGCCCGGTGGTTGAACGCACCCGCGCGAATGTTTGAGACAAACAATGGCCATTCAATGAATGATGTCTCATTCACAGCATCCATTGCTTACCGTCTGAAAACAGGATTGATCAAATCCACCCCTTAAGGATCATGTCAGTGGATGCGTTGCTCAAAATGAACTGTAACCCTCACAGGGTTACATGAAATCCAAACGAAGGCTTTCCATTTGTATTACAACTACCTGTAGTCGTTGAGGAACTTGGTTGGAGATAGGATAAGGGAACTCCGAAAACGGAAGAGTTTGACCCAACAGGAACTCGCAGACAGGTTGGAAGTGGATAGGCAGTATATCTGGAAAATTGAGAATGCAAAGGTCAATATCACTATGGATTATCTGGAAAAAGTCATTCGAAGCTTGGACTATAGCTACCATGAGTTCTTCCGTTTTCCAGAAGACCAAACAGAACGTGTAAACCCTTAAAACCCAAATATCATGAGTGTAAACAAGATCAGTTTTGAATTGACGGCACAGGAAAAGACGGACCTGAACACTGCGCTGACCACCATCCGCGGTATTCTGAACCCTAAGTGCATCAACCTCACACCCGATGGAAGAAAAGAGTTCGGCTCGGTGGGCGATGAACGCATTGCGTGGATATTGAAGGTGAGAAGCTATATGCAACAGTATCCGCAGATCATTCCATTCTTTGTGGATGCAGTGGAGCACGACAAGGATTTCAACGCGTTCGGGGACCTGATGCCTTTTGTGCAGCAGTTTGCGGAATTGACTGACATGCTTTCTGACACCAAGCTGCTTACCGGATACGACCTTTGGCAGAACAGCCTTTCAATCTACAACTATGTGGCGTTGTTGTCTGAACAGCAGAACATTCCGGGAATCACGCCACTGTACGAGGATCTTAAGAAGGAATTCCCTGGCCGTGGTCCGAAACCGACCTCTACTGAACCAACGGAGCCTGAAACTCCAGAAACCCCATCTGATACCAGCAGTCCTTCCTGATGTGGTGAAAGTATTTGCGTTGCATCTCTACGAGAATGGTGCCTCGAACATGCAAATGGCTGTCCGAGACACCATTTTTGCTGTTTTTCGGAGCAATTTTTCTGCGATTCACCGAAACGTTCATGTCCAGAACAGCAATTTTCCTGTTCGGAACTGAAAAATTGGTCTAAAACACAGCAATTTTCATCTGAAAGACAGAAACTTAGACGTTCAGAACCGCAATGGCTACTCAAGGAACGCCTGCAACGGATGAAATGAGAAAAGGGAAAACGTGTCTCGCAGTGGGCGCGTTTTTCTTTTTTCATCATTCGCCTTCAGACTGAAAACCCGAACAGACAGATGTCATCCACCTGCTCCTCTGCCCTTTTCCATTCATGAAGTTTTGAGATAAGTTGGGCCTTTCCTATATCGGCCATTGGCCCGTTGAGCGAGGCCAACCAACTGCGCAAGGAACGATGTCCCAGTTTCTTTCCTTGTTCGCCACCGAACTGATCCTGCAACCCGTCTGAATAGAGAAAATATCGGTCTGATGGGGTCATGGGCAATGCTACATCCATGAATGAACTTCCGTTCAACTGCTGTTCACCTATGCTTTTGCGTGTGGCATCCACCAATTGTGTATCGCCATCACGCACTACCAAAAGCGGCCTCCGTGCTCCAGCGTAAGTGATTGTGGCCAATGAGCGATCGATCAGGCAAATGCCCATGTCCATTCCATCTGAAGATTGTCCGCTCTGCTGGCAACCGAAAGCTTTACAGATGCGCATATCAACATACTTGAGAATGCCCGCAGGAGATGTAGCGCCTTCCATGTTCACGGCATCGTTGAGCAGATCATATCCCATGATCGTCATGAGCGCACCCGGAACGCCATGCCCTGTGCAATCAGCCACGGCAACCAATGCACGGTTTTCATCCAAGCGGTGAAACCAAAGGAAATCGCCACTTACGGTGTCCTTTGGCAGATCAATGAACAGTTGATCGGCAAAGAAGTCAGAAAGTTCGTCCCTACTGGGCTGAAGTGAGGTCTGCATACGTGCTGCATAACGGATGCCGGCCTCCAGATCCTCGGTCTTTTCGCGTAACTGTTCGTGGGTCTGTTTCAACTCCAGTTGACGCTTCTCATCCGATCGCATCATCACGCTTAGCGCTGCAAAAAGGATGATGGCAATAGCGCTGAATATGCCCAATGCCGCCCTGATATTGGCCACGGCATCGTCTTCGGCATACATCACAAAATCATCAAACGGATAGTCAACGGCCAGTGCTGCAATCTGCTTTCCATCGGCAGTACGCAATGGTATAAGCGCAGAAAGCCACGTTCCGTAAGCATCCGTGTACACAGGTATTACACCACCCTGCTCATAAACATCCAAATGTTCCTGTACATGCGAGGTGTAAAGTAGCCCGTAGGTGGATACGCCATGGCTGGAAATGCCCAACCGCAATTGGTTGGTGTCCTTATCGCAGGTAAGCGTGTAGATTGGGGTTTTCAATTCGTTTGCATCGAACGCATTCCGAAGAATGCGACTGAACTGGCCGTAAACCGAGTCTGTTTTAAGTTGTATCGTGTCGAAAGAACCTAAGGGATATTGTTCGAAAAGCGCCTGTAAAAGCTCAACGTCCAACCGTGGCTCCAAGGTAGTTGCCACCGAACGCAAGCGCTCCAACACCAATCGCTCAGACAGGTCGAGACTTCGTTTGTATTGCCCATAGATGAGAAACGCTGCCAAAAGCAGCATTCCCATCAATACGGTGGTCAATATCCGTGCTCGGAATTTCCGCATATCAACTTTTTGACCAGTGTGTGATGCGTTCAAGTTCGAGGTGATCACCGAAATGCTTTCCGTAATGGCTTTCGGAAATGCGCTGATCTCTTCCAATGAGGAAATCGGCCGGAATAATGGGTCTGTCCTTGGCCGCCTTGGTATTGAAGAACCCACTGGTCATTACCTGCCACATACGTTTGGGGCTGAGCATGGCCTTCACCATACCCGAAGCCGAACTTTCCACTCCGTACTTCCTGTACAGTTCGCCCGAAGGGTCAGGGATGATCGGAAACGGGGCCTGCTGCTTGCCGGCATACTCTGCTATCTGTGCTGCGGTAGAATTGAACACCACCATGACGTTCAGTCCGTGTGCCTTCAATTCGGGATAGGCGTTTATCAGTTCATGCAATCGGAGGTTGCAGAACGGACAGGCCGCACCACGGAAGAAACTCAGCAGCACCTTTTTTCCTTCGTAGGAAGAAAGCTGCACCGTATTGCCGAGATAATCGGATGTTTTGAAATCAATGGCCTTCTGATGGCGTTCCAATCTGCTCATGATCGTTTCAGTTTTTACTTGCCGCGATGATGGCAGCCACCGATGCGCGGTTCTTGTAGTTGGGGTCCACGTGCTTCGAAAGCACTTTTCCATCCGTGTCTATTAGAAATGTGGCGGGCACAGGCAATTGCTGGCTATCGTCCGAATGGGCATTCTTGAGGTCGGCACCCAACATGGTATTGTAAACTCCCAAGGTCTTCTGGTCGGGTCTGAACAGCACATCGAATGCTTTGGCAAAGGCATAATTGCGATCATGCACCAAGGTGAATGCGGCCTTGGTCTTTTCCTGCGTGCGTGTCAGCTTTTCCGGCTTTTCGGGAGATACGGCCACCACGTTGATGCCCGCATCTTTCAACACTTGCAGGCTGTCCTGCACATTGCTTAGATGTCGGCTGCACACGGGGCACCACTGTCCACGGTAAAAGATAACCACTGTTTTCCCTTTCTTCAGCTCTTTGTCAAGGTCATATTCCGAGCCATCGGCCAGTACGCCTTGCAGACCTGCTACCCTCTCTCCCACTTCAATTCCTTTCACCTCTTCCGCAGTGCGGTACTCTTGCGCCATAACGGTCTGGGCAGTCAGGATCTGAAACGCAGCGGCCACACAGGCAACAGGCAGTGTTCTCAAGTGTATCATCTTCATGTTTCGAATTTCATTTTTCAGATTTCCAATTTCTCTTTTCAGTGCCCACCGAGCGGACAGCCACCGGAAGAACTGGACTTTTGTTCCAAACTGAGTTCTTTGACCAGATCAGCAGCGCCAACATACCCTTTGATGGTCTTTTTGACGGTTCCATCAGGGTTAATCACCAACATGGTCGGATAACCGGATATGGCGTAGCGCTCTTTCAAGGCAGGTCCTTCGCCCTTCTCCATGTCCATATTCAAAGAAATGTAATTGGCATTCACGGTCTCTACCACAAGACCATCGGTCATAGTGGTGCTTGCCATTTTCTTACATACACCACACCACGAGGCATGGGCTTCCAACAGAATGGGCTTACCTGTTTCTGCCGAAAGTTTCAAGGCTTCTTCAAAAGAGCCTTCAAAATAGTTTATGGCAGGCGGGTTTTCGCGCTTAACCGCCCAACTGCTTGCTTCTGCTGTGGAGAACACTGCTATCAGCGATAAGATGGAAAGAAATGCTGTTTTCATGTTTTTGGGTTTAATGATGGCGGGCCATGAGACCCGCCATCGGTTATAATGTTTATTTGGAAAAAACGTAATCCTGATTGGCCGCGCCCGCATGGCAACCGCCACACATGCCGTTCATCAGGTTGGCTCCGCGCATTTCCATGCCGTTGTCCATGGCTATCTGCCCTTCGCCCATCAGCATGAACCACTCCCAGTCGCCATTCCCTGGGTTGAAACCGTTGCCTCTCTTGACCATGGCGGTATACTCATTGACCGTAGCGGATGGATTTGAAGAATGCTTAACGATCACGGTCCCGACAGGATATTCACCGTTCACAGGGTCTTGACCGTCCTTGAAATATACATTCCGCACCACCGTGCTGTCATTTCCACCGTGGGCCATAGCAGCCAAAGCGGGGTCGGCACCCTGTGCAGTGGCATCGAGTGACCAGTTCAGAAAGTCGTCAAAGGTGCTGTTGTCAGCAATGAACTCCTCCGGGTCCTCTTCTTTCGTACAAGAATTAAGCACAAACGACCCGCAAAGGCCAAGCATCAGTAGGTAAGCAACATTCTTCTTCATGTTAATTGATTTTGGTTATTGATTATTGAATTGATTTTGAATTTTCATTTAGGTCCGGCTGCGGAAATTGGTAGAGCGGGGGTTGCAATTCATGCAACCTGCCCGCCCAAACCAACCACCAACCACCAACCAATGTGTTCTATGCTTTACGGGTAAGTTCGAGGGTGACTTTGATCTCCACCTCATCGCCAACGACCGCTGATGCAGCCCAACTTCCGGACCCGATACCGTATTCGTTACGATTGATGGTGGTCTTGAGTTGAACTCCTGACACAAGCGTTCCTTTCTTCATCGGATGCTCGGTTTCACCGAGGATCTTGAACGGAAGCGCTACTTCCTTGGTCACATCGCGGATGGTGAGCTTGCCATGCACTACGTAATTGCCATTGCCCTTGTCTTCAAACTTGGTGGAGGCGAATGTCATCTTCGGAAATTTCTTGGCGTTGAAGAAATCTCCGCTTTGAAGGTGGCCGTCACGTTTGGCATCGCGGGTATCAATGCTTGCCACATCGATACTGAAATCGGCCTTGCTGTTCAGCAGATTGTCCTTGTCGAGTTTCACGCTTCCTTCAAAATTATTGAAGCGGCCATCAACTGGAATAAGGAAGTGATTGACAGCAAATGTTACCGAGCTGTGCGAATTGTCAATGTCCCAAGCTGGTGCATCGATTGGTTTGAATGCGCTCAGAACAGGAACGAGAATGAGAGCCAGAAATAAACTTGAAATTGTTTTCATGATGTAAGTGTTTTTTTTGATTTACACCATGATGGTCGGAGGTCAAGAGCGTTCCTTACACCCCTCTCGAAAAAAAAATCACTTTTCCTTATTCTCTTCGTTTTCGAGGTCTTTCAGAATGCGCATTTTCAGCTCTTCGCACTCTTCATGCACTTGAGGCAATTGGTCGCATTCGTCTTTCATGGCCGCGTCTATCATTGTAGTATGCGACTGATAATCTGAACAGGCCTTGCACATGCTGATGTGCAGCTTCAACTGAAATGTTTCAGTAGTGCTCAATTTCTTATCGAGCTTTTTCTCCATCAGCTCAGTGGCCTTACGGCACGAGAGCATCATTACGTTCATAATCTTACCCATTCGTCCAGTTTTTCTGCAGGCAGTCTCTTAATTTCAGTTTGGCGCGGTGCATGAGCTGCCAATAGTTGGTCGGTGATATGTTCAGTTCCTTACAGATGTGGTCGGCATCCAACTCTGAATAGTATTTCATCTGAATGACGGCAAAAAGGTTTTCGGGTAGCAGTTTTCGGCAGTGCAACAGTACGCGATTGAATTCGGCATTATCTAAAAGATGTACTTCCTCACCTGCCCGTGGCTGTGCCTCAGGTTTCCAATTGCCATCGGCATCAAAAAAATCGTCAGTCGAAACCATTTTTTCCGCTTCACGATAGTGCTTGCGGTAATGGTCCATCAACTTGTTTTTCAGTATCGAGAACAACCAAGTTCTTGCAGATGCCTCCTTATTGAAGTTGTCCCAGCCTTTGTAAGCGGCCAGAAAGGTTTCCTGTACAAGATCATCGGCACTTGTCGCATCCTTCACCCGTGCTTTTGCATAGGCTAACAGCTCGGCCGTGTGGTCGTTCACCAGTTTGGTGATGGTTGAAGTGGCCGTTTGCGTGGTCATGCGGCTAAGCTATGAGTTCGGTTCGGTTTTAGAAACTGCTGATCGTTTCTTTTTAGATCGGAAAGCATACTTGGTCAGCCCCGCCACATTCACCCAGAACATGGCAAAATAATGAGGCGCGGCAAATACCGCTTCGTAGGTTTTTCCTTTCCGTTCACCCCGCTCCTGTACGCAGGCCTCGCCTATGTATGACATCCGTTTCCAATGGTGCGACCATTGCCCTTCGCAGCCATGCTCAAATACTTCCCGTGCCGTGATGCGAATGCATTCCCGATGTCCTTTGGCATTGCAGTTCAGCTTTACCTGAGCGGTGTCTGTCTGGGCCGAAACGGCAACCGATAGCATCAAGAAGAAAAGCGTTATGTGGATTCGCATGGTGCCACAAATATCTGAGGTACCTGTAAGGAACTGGCAATCCGTCCGACCAATACCTCAGAAACATTCAAAAAACCAAAAACTAAGTAAAATGAATTCTAACGTATCAAAATCAGTTATTTCCGGTGTTGCCGGAACAGCGGTAATGACCGCCATCATGTTCATCGCTCCGATGATGGGCATGCCGAAAATGAACCCTGCCGAGATGCTTTCATCCATGTCAGGAATGCCTGTTGCTGCTGGCTGGGCCATGCACTTCATGATCGGTATTGTGTTCGCTGCTGCTTACGTTTACCTGTTTGCAGCAAAAGTGAAGATCGGCAACAGACTGCTGAAAGGTGCGGCTTTCGGTATGGCCGTTTTCATCTTTGCACAGGTGATGATGGGCATCATGGGGGCCATCATGGGCGGAATGCCGCAGCCCGAAGGTTCCATGGTTCTAATGATGATAGGAAGCGTCATGGGGCATGTGATCCACGGGGTTGTGGTGGTGGCTATTGTAAAGGAATAAGAAGACCTCTTCCAAAAGTCTCGATTTTGCAACGGATGAAATGAGAAAAGGGAAAAACGTGTTTAGCAGTACGTTTTTCATTTTTCCATTTTCTCCTTTTTCTAATCAGTACAACTCCTTCAAATTCCCTTTGATGGTCTCCGATAGCGTATCGGTAGGAAGATCGTTGGCATCACGCCCGAAGGGATCCTCAATCTCTTCTGCAATAAGCTCCAAACTGGCCAACACATAGAAGATGAAGATGACCACGAAGATGGTGGAGTAGCCGAAATCGCGCACCACACCAAACGGAAGGCTCATCACATAAATGAAGATGAATTTCTTGATGAACGCGCTGTAGGAATACGGAATGGGCGTTTTCTTAATCCGTTCGCAGGCACCGATGATATCGGTCAACGAGCGGAATTCACTGTCAAGTGTTATCAGCTGCTCATCCGAAATGAAACCGTCCTTTTTCAGAAGTAAGATCTGATGATAGAGTTGCTGTGCGATTGCATTGGGGACATGTGCGCGTTGCAATGCGCTGTCCAGATCAAAACCCGGATGTGTTTCCATCTCGAAAGGCAAGACACCGCTGCGCAGATGTTCTTTCATGGCAAACACATAATTGGTGATAAGCACCCGGAAAAGTTGCCTTCGCTCGACTTGATCTTCAGGAATGATCTGACTGAGTTTGATGCTAAGATTACGGGTATTATTGACCAATGCGCCCCAGTTTTTCCTGCCTTCCCACCAGCGATCGTATGCGGTATTTGTTCGAAAAACCAGCAACAAGGAAAGCACAAAACCGATGAGCGAATGCACGGCAATGGTGCTCGTGTACTCAAGGTTTAGAATCTCAATTTCCAGATAGCAAAAGGCGAGTGTCAGAAAGGCCAACACAAGCATGGTAGGAAGTAACTGACGGAAGGTGTCGTACTTGTGTAACTGAAAAATGATGCTGAACCAGCTTTTTGGGTTGTAACTGACCATTGGTTATTTCCTCTTTTTCTTCTTCTTTTCCTTGTGAACAGGCGGATTATCATAATCCAGTTTTCCGCCCCAGTGGCTCATCTGCCCCATTGTCCACGATTGGCGACCTCGCACAAAACCACTTGGCCTTACAACCGAATATCTTCTCGGACTTGGAAGAATGCTTGCCAAAAGTGCAGCCTCAGCGCTCGAAAGTTTGGACGCATCTTTTCTGAAATAATGTTTAGAAGCAGCTTGCGCACCATAAATGCCATCGCCCATTTCAATCACATTCAAGTAGACTTCCATGATGCGCTCCTTGCTCCAAATGAGCTCAATCAAACCAGTGAAGTAAACTTCCAATCCTTTTCTCACCCACGTTCTTCCTTCCCACAGGAAAACATTCTTAGCCGTTTGTTGGCTGATCGTACTTGCTCCGCGAACTTTCTTGCCTTTGTTGTTGTGTTCAATGGCTTTTTCAATGGCCTCCACGTCAAAACCATAGTGATTCAGGAATTTCTGATCCTCGGCACAGACCACCGCCAATTGCAATTTGTTGCTGATGTTTTCGAGCGGTTCCCAATCCTTGTACAGCACCATCGGTTTATCTTCCTGAAACTGCTCCACGCATCGTGTTAGCTGCAAGATGGTAACTGGAACAGGCACAAAACGATAGATGACAACCATCCCAACGCTGAATAGGAACAGTGCCAGAATGGTAAAGCCAATGAACCGAAGGATGCGCTTGAACCAATGACGACTCTTGCCTGATCTGGCAGGCTTTGCTTTTTTAGGGATGATCTTTTTAGCCATTGAAAGTGACCTGTTCGGCCAAATGTTTTACGTAATGTGGTAATTGTGCTGCTGCGTAGTGAGGCACATTCATCAAATGAAACTCTTTTCCTGAAATGGTTTTCACTTTTTCAATACTAAAATTTCCACCATGAACCCGAATGGCCATGCTATGCGGAGCAACATCCATGAATTGATGGAGCGAACGCAGTTTCCCCGTTTTTCCAGCCTTGACCTCTATCGGAATAAGATCAGCGCCCAAAGGTATGACCATATCGACCTCGGCATCGCTATTCACCTTTTCACGCACCCAAAAATGTGGCCTGAATAATGGATCCAATTGCATTGAAATAAATTCCTGTATGACCAGATGCTCCATCAGTCTGCCTTGGTGAATGGGATAAAGGTCGCTGAGAAGCACCATTTCCTGCTGAACGCCCGACATGTGATTGAACATACCTGTATCGAGTACCTGTAGTTTAGGAGAACGTTTCAGGTCGGGAATAAGCGGCAAAGTTGTTCCTGTTACAGGATACATCAAGCGGATGACCATGGCCTGTTCCAACGTACGGAAAGCCTCTGCCATTTCGCGAGAACGGTAGTTCGACCGCCCGAAACCCTGAAATTTTATACGTATTCCTGCTTCCAGGAAAGATGCATTTATCACGTGCCGTATCACCTGTCGCTGCGTTTCATTCTTCGCATATTTCTCCACATCCTCCAAATATCCCTGAATGAGCGAAGCGTATAGCTTTGAAACCTTGGTCAGGTCGCGACTTGCGGCATATTCAGCCACAATTTCAGGCATTCCACCAATAATAGCGTACGTATTGAACAAGCGTTTCAGCTCGTCATGCGCATAGCTCTTTACAGGAACAAACTCAAGTGCCTTCTGTGCCTCATGCTCTCCAATGGCACCCAAAAACTCCGAAAAATTCACGGGGTGCATCTGCATATATTCCACTCTTCCCACAGGAAAACTCCTGTTCACATCAAAAAGCGTTTCGAGTAGCGACCCTGCTGCAATCACCTTGAGGTCGGGAAATTCCTCGTAGAGATACCGAAGTATTGGAAACGTCTTTGGTTCTGCCTGTATCTCGTCAATGAACAGCAACGTTTCGGAAAGCAGTTCCGTGTTCTTCCTTGCTTGAAAGAAGATGGCATCCACCAATTCAGCAATCGGGCGTTCTGTTTCAAACAGTTTTCGGTGTTCCGTCCTTTCCAGATTCAGATGAATGAATTGTTTGAACGTTGCTGCAAATTCGATGACAGCCGTGGTCTTGCCCACCTGCCGTGCCCCACGCAATACCAACGGCTTGCGTTTCTCAGATTGTGCCCAATCCCGCAACCGATAGTGTATTTTCCGATGATACATGCTACAAATGTAACATTTACAGGGTTAAATATTCACCAACTTGGTGAATATACGGGGTTATATATTCGCTAATTTGATGAATATACAGGGTTAATTTCACCTCTTATTGTATCATTTATAGGGTTAAATAAATAGGTGAAAACAAAAACGGGCACCAGACCACGTCTGATGCCCGCTTCAAAAATAGTCAAACAATTAAGCGTTAGCCGCAGCCTCCGCTTTGATCATATTCAGAGCTGAACCAGCCTTGAACCACCCAATTTGTGCTTCGTTGTACGTGTGGTTTGCTACGATGGTGTCTTTAGAACCATCCGCATGAACCACTTCGATGGTAAGTGGTTTGCCGTCAACAAATTCCGTCAGATCAACGAAGTTGAAGGTGTCATCTTCTTGGATCTTGTCGTAATCTGCTTCGTTTGCGAAGGTTAACGCCAACATTCCTTGCTTCTTCAAGTTGGTTTCGTGAATCCGGGCGAATGACTTCACCAATACGGCACGAACGCCCAAGAAGCGTGGTTGCATCGCTGCGTGCTCACGAGAAGAACCTTCTCCATAGTTGCTGTCTCCAACAACAATGGATGGAACACCTGCTGCTTTGTACGCTCGCGCCACCGCAGGAACTTCTCCGAATGAACCGTCCAATTGGTTTTTCACCTTATTGGTCTCTCCACCGAATGCATTCACCGCACCGATCAATGTGTTGTTTGAGATATTATCTAAGTGACCTCTGTAACGCAACCATGGACCTGCCATCGAGATGTGGTCGGTGGTACATTTTCCGAACGCTTTGATCAGCAATTTGGCACCTGTTATGTTCTTACCATCCCAAGGAGCAAATCCTGCCAACAATTGAAGTCGGTCGCTGTCCGGTTTCACTTTTACTTCTACTCCACTGCCATCTTCCGCAGGCTCCAGATATCCGTTGTCTTCCACGTCAAATCCTTTTGGTGGAAGTTCAAACCCATGTGGTTCGGCCAATTTAACTTGCTCGCCTTTATCGTTAGTAAGCGTGTCGGTAATTGGGTTGAAGTTCAAGTCTCCAGACATTGCCAACGCTGCAACCATTTCTGGCGAAGTCACAAATGCGTGTGTATTCGGGTTTCCATCCGCACGCTTGCTGAAGTTTCTATTGAACGAATGAACAATCGTGTTCTTCGGTCCATTTTTCGGGTCGCTGTAACGGCCCCATTGTCCGATACATGGTCCGCAAGCATTGGTGAAAATTGTGGCTCCAAGCTTCTCGAATGTGTTGATAAAACCATCGCGTTCAATCGTGAACCGAACCTGCTCCGAACCTGGGTTGATACCGAACTCAGCCTTTGGCTTTAAGCCTTTGGCCAATGCATCTTCTGCAATGGAACATGCCCTCGAAATATCCTCGTAAGAAGAGTTGGTACAAGAACCGATCAATCCCCACTCAATTTTGGTTGGCCATCCTGCTTTCGCAGAAGCTTCTTTCATTTCAGCAACTGGCGTAGCCAAATCTGGCGTAAACGGTCCGTTGATGTATGGAGAAAGTGTAGAAAGATCGATCTCAATTACTTGATCGAAATACTTCTCTGGATTTGCGTAAACCTCATCATCGCCTGTCAAATGCTCTTTTACTCCGTTTGCCAGATCAGCAACATCAGCCCGACCTGTAGCACGTAAATAACGCTCCATACTTTCGTCATAACCGAAGGTTGAAGTGGTAGCACCGATCTCCGCGCCCATGTTGCAAATGGTTCCCTTTCCGGTACACGACATGCTTTTGGCGCCTTCTCCGAAATACTCAACAATCGCATCTGTTCCACCTTTCACCGTAAGAATTCCAGCTACTTTCAAGATGACATCTTTTGGAGAGGTCCAACCGTTCAGTTTTCCGGTCAGTTTAACTCCAATTAATTTCGGAAACTTCAACTCCCAAGGCATTCCAGCCATCACGTCAACCGCATCCGCACCACCAACTCCAATAGCAACCATTCCCAAGCCACCAGCATTCACGGTGTGGCTGTCGGTTCCAATCATCATTCCGCCTGGGAATGCATAATTCTCCAACACCACTTGATGAATAATGCCCGCTCCTGGCTTCCAAAAACCAATACCATACTTGTTGGAAACGCTTTCTAAGAAATTGAATACCTCAGAACTTTTGTTCATCGCTTCCTGCAAATCGGCCGTTGCGCCAATGCGTGCTTGAATCAAGTGATCGCAATGAACTGTGGATGGAACAGCCACTTTCGGTTTTCCAGCTTGCATGAATTGCAACAAAGCCATTTGAGCCGTTGCATCTTGCATGGCCACTCTATCTGGGTCAAAATCCACGTAAGACTTACCTCTTTCGTACTCCTGAGTTGCCTCTCCATCCCATAAGTGAGTGTAAAGGATTTTCTCGGCCAGCGTAAGTGGTTTACCAACTGCTTTTCGTGCTGCCGCGATACGCTCTGGAAAACGAGCGTATACTTCTTTAATCATATCTAAATCGAATGCTGCCATGTTTGAAAATGTTTTGTTGTGATAATCCGTAAGGTATCAATGCTTAGCGGAATTTCAAATTCTGCCTCTTGATTTTACAACAAGTGGAATCGGCTTCTAGTTCAAATCAAACTCATTTATTGGGAAATGATTCGAAAATAAAGACACAAAAAAACCCGAGCGTTTAACTCGGGTTTTCTGGTTAATTATCTCGTGGACTTAAGCAAGCACCAAGCTCTTCGCTGATGGTTTGAATCGAGTTAAGACGATACCATCTACCGCGGCTTCGTACTCGGCCATTGTTGGAGTTCTACCCAAAACTGTAGACAACACAACCACTGGAGTTGACGACAACAAAGACTCGCCTTTCTTTTCGCCTGAATCTTTCACAACTCGTCCTTGGAACAAACGTGTTGAAGTTGCCATTACGGTATCGCCTGGCTCTGCCTTTTCTTGGTTACCCATACAAAGGTTGCAACCAGGTCGTTCTAAGTAAAGCTTGTTTTCGTACTTGGTACGAGCTGCTGCTTTCGGAGCATTATCGTCAAATACGAAACCTGCGTATTTCTCCAATACTGCCCAATCGCCTTCCGCTTTCAATTCATCAACGATATTATACGTTGGAGGCGCAACAACCAAAGGAGCTTTGAACTCCACTTTACCTTGCTGAGCTTCAATATTCTTAAGCATTTGAGCCAAAATCTTCATGTCTCCTTTGTGAACCATGCAAGAACCTATGAATCCTAAATCCACTTTCTTAGTACCACCGTAGAAAGACAATGGTCGAATCTGATCGTGCGTGTAGCGCTTAGAAACATCCTCATTGTTCACATCTGGATCGGCAATCATCGGCTCCGCAATCTCATCTAGGTCGATAACAACTTCAGCAAAGTACTTAGCATTGGCATCTGGCTTCAATGTTGGATTCGCTCCAGAATTGATCTCGGCAATTCTACGCTCAGCCTTGTCAATCAATCTTTGCAGAACTTGCGTCTTATTATCCATTCCCTTATCAATCATGATCTGGATACGGGATTTAGCAATCTCCAAAGATTCAATCAACGTTGCATCTTCAGAAATACAGATTGAAGCTTTCGCTTTCATCTCTGCAGTCCAGTCTGTAAACGTGAAAGCTTGGTCAGATGTCAAGGTTCCAATATGAACCTCAATCACTCGTCCTTGGAACACGTTTTCACCGCCAAACTGCTTCAACATTTGCTGCTGCGTTGCATGAACAACATCACGGAAATCCATGAAACTTCTCATCTCTCCCTTGAAAGTCACTTTCACAGATTGTGGAATTGGCATTGTCGCTTCACCCGTGGCCAATGCCAATGCAACCGTTCCTGAGTCAGCACCAAAAGCAACACCTTTCGACATTCTTGTGTGAGAATCACCACCGATGATGATGTCCCAATCGCTCACCGTAATGTCATTCAATACCTTATGAATTACATCCGTCATAGCTGGATAAACGCCTTTCGGGTCGCGAGCTGTGATCAATCCAAAGTCGTTCATGAATTTCATCAACCTTGGAATATTCGCCTTCGACTTATCATCCCAAACAGAAGCTGTGTGGCAACCTGATTGGTAAGCTCCATCTACAATTGGAGAAATTACCGTAGCAGCCATATTCTCCAATTCCTGCGAAGTCATTAGACCTGTAGTGTCCTGAGAACCTACAATGTTTACTTCAACACGAACATCAGAGCCAGCATGCAATGTTTTACCTGGTGTATTTCCAACTGCATTCTTGTTGAAAATCTTCTCAACGGCAGTCAGACCTTGTCCTTCAATTGAAATTTCTTTAGAAGGAGCATACACTTGAGGAACATTGATTCCTAAAATTTTGCAAGCAACCGTTTGCAATTTCTTTCCGAAAACAACAGCATAAGACCCCCCGGCTTTGATGAACTCCATTTTCTGAGGAGTCAGCGCTGCCGAAATGTCTTTCAATTCCTTATCACCGCTGTAAAGCTTCTTCGTCTTGGTATTAATTGTAAGAACAGTTCCTGTTTCTACAGAATACTCATGATCTAGAACTGGTTCTCCATCAGCATCAACAACGGTATTTCCATCAGCATCTTTTTGCTTCACCCAGTTTTGAAGGTCGATTCCGATACCGCCAGTTACACCAACGGTGGTCAAGAAGATCGGAGAAATTCCATTCGTTCCAGCAATTACAGGAGCAATATTGATAAATGGCACATACGGACTAGACTCAACACCCGTCCACAAAGCCACGTTATTCACGCCAGACATTCTGGAAGAACCAACGCCCATTGTGCCTTTTTCGGCAATTAACATCACTCGCTTGTCTGGGTGTTTTGCCTTAAGCGCAGTAAGTTCTTTCTGCATTTCCTTGTTGTGCTCGAAAATGCACTGACCATGCAACTCACGGTCTGACCGAGAGTGCGCATCGCCACCAGGAGAAAGCAAGTCTGTAGAGATATCACCAATACCTGCGATGAATGTGACCACATTGATCTCTTCTTCTATATCTGGAAGCTGCGTAAAGAACTCTGCCTTGGCGTAGCTTTCAATCAATTCCTTAGCGATCGCATTACCAGCTTTGAAGGCTGTCTCTAAGCGAGCTGTATCTGCATCATATAGGAATACCTGAGTCTTTAGAACCTTCGCGGCTGCTTTCGCGATGCTTGCGTCTTCTCCCAAAGCAAGATCAAGAAGCACCTCAATAGATGGTCCTCCTTTCATATGAGACAGCAATTCGAAAGCGAATTCAGTCGAAATTTCTTCAACTGATTCCTGTCCAAGAATTATTTCTTTTAGAAATTCTGCTTTTGCACCTGCCGCAGGCGTGGTTCCTGGAAGCACATTGTAAATGAAGAAATTAAGAGAATCTTTTCTGTGTGGGTTGCTCAGATCCTTAATCTGATCAATAACCTCGCTTAGCAACTCCGCACCATCAATTGGCTTCGGATGAAGACCTTGCGCTTTTCGTTCTTCGATTTCCTTTAGATAATCTTCATACATACTCATAGCAGAAGTATTTTTAATGTTGTTTATTGATTTGCGAATTCGCTTTTAGCCGATGAACAATTCAGTTTAGAACCCGTTCATTTTCCGAGCGCGAATTTAGGCAATCAGCGCACCATAATCAAGGCAAAAACTACGTTCAAATAGCTACCTTTCGCAGGTCGTAATTGAGGAATGGACAGAAAGTATTTACAGCTTGTAACTGAGAACGTAAAAGTGGCTTTGGGCTCCATTCGAAGTCAGTGGCTGCGCGCTATTCTTACCATGCTGATCATCGCCATTGGCATTACTGCGCTTGTCGGAATTCTGACCTCTATCGATGGAATAAAAAGTTCCATCACCAGCAATTTCACGAGTATGGGGGCGAATACATTCACCATCCGAAATCGCGGAAGCAACATCCGTATTGGTAGAGGTGGAAAAAAACCGAAGAATTACACACACATCACATATCGAGAAGCCGAACGTTTTCAAGAAACCTTTGAATTTCCTGCGCTTGTAAGTGTTTCTGCATACGCATCATTTGCATCTACATTGAAACACGGATCTGAAAAAACCCAACCGAACATCAACGTAATGGGTTGCGATGCCAATTACTTTGCCGCCAGTGGCTACGAAATAGAACGGGGAAGGAACTTTTCTGAAATGGACCTACGTTTCGGCATTCCTGTCATTGTGATCGGTAAAGAGATCAAAACCGTGCTTTTCCCCGGAAATCTTGACCCGATCGGAAAAATAGTAACCGTAGGCGCCTACAAATATGAGGTCATTGGCGTTTTGGCAGAGAAAGGTTCCAGTATGGGATTTGGTGGCGACAAAACCTGCATGATCACTTTGACCAATGCTCGCCAGCATTTCCTCCGACCGAAAACATCATTCACCATTAGCGTATTGGCAGACAATATCGCTTCGTTGGAAAGTGCCATCAGCGAAGCCACCGGAACGTTCCGAGTAGTTCGAGGTATGCAGGCCAGCGAGGAAAACAACTTCGAAGTTGTCCGAAGCGACAACCTTTCAAAAATGTTGGTGGACAACCTCTATGAAGTTCAAGTGGCTGGATTCATGATCGGCATTATCACACTGATGGGCGCAGCGATTGGACTGATGAACATCATGCTTGTTTCCGTTACAGAACGAACACGTGAAGTGGGCGTTCGGAAAGCACTTGGCGCCACAAAAGCATTCATCCGACTTCAGTTTCTGGTAGAAGCAGTTTCCATCTCCGTTCTAGGCGGATTGTTCGGAATTGTGTTCGGAATTATGATCGGTAATGGTGTTTCAAGTTTTATCGGTGGCGGATTCATTATCCCATGGTTGTGGATAATCGTTGGAGTGATCATCTGCTTTGTGGTTGGAGTTGTCTCAGGAATTTACCCTGCCATTAAGGCATCCAATCTGGATCCGATTGAGAGTTTGAGGTTTGAGTAAAAAAAGCCCCGACTCACGCAATGCGTGAATCAGAGCCAAACCTTGCATCCGAAGAACTCGAACGCTCACTGAACAAAGACGTTCAATTGATTTTCAGTTAACCTTAATATTGATTCCTGTGAAGCTTCCACTGACCTGAATCTGCTGAGGAGGTGTATCGGTACTTTCCATAAGTATGGTGAATGAACCGTCTATGAAATAATCGTCAGCACCTCCCAAACCTGATCCGACACCCTGGTACAATTCGGCTTTGCTGATGCTAAT
Source organism: Flavobacteriales bacterium (assembly GCA_021739695.1). Lineage (NCBI taxonomy): Bacteria > Pseudomonadati > Bacteroidota > Flavobacteriia > Flavobacteriales > Flavobacteriales bacterium. Next base: position 134,962 of record JAIPBM010000008.1, read on the forward strand.
GGTTCCGGAAGTCGCCAAAAATCCAGCCTGGGCCAAGGAAGGATTGCTAAATCCACTTGTGCCTAATACATCGTAAGTCCCAACTCCGAAGCTTGTGGCACTATAGGAAATGCCGAATTGCCAGGTTCCAATGTCCTGTGCAGACATAGCAAACATGTCAGAAGCACCAGTGTAACTTCCATTCACGGCCTGTGTTCCGTTTACCATGTTTTCGGCAAGGGTAAAACTGATGTTTTGGCTAATTGCACCTGTCACCGTGGCGTTGAAAATCGCGTCTGGCAATTTGTCATCGTCATCCTTGTCGGTATTGCACGAAGAGCAAAGCGAACCTATCAGGAAAGTCGCCAAAAGAAATGTTGGTAATCTTTTCATTGTAAATAGTTTAATGGTTTATGTTCAGTTGCAGGCAAAATTGCGGCAGCTGCACACCTGAACACAAGGAGAAAAAACTAAACTTGTGATGAAATAATGTCAGAAAAAGGAAATAGAACCGTTGCGCTGGTCGCTTTGCTGAGCAATCAGGAAAGGAAAGCTTTCGGCAATCAGTTGCGTGATGCGAAACGGACTTCCCTCCCACTCCTTTTTGATGCTATCTGTTCAGGTCTGAAATCGTCAAGGTCTGATGGTTTCGAGAAGGAAATACTCTTCAAAAGGACATTTGCAACCAACTATTCCAAACACAAGGATTACCTGCTTCGCAATGAGTTTCGATTGTTGTCAAAAGAGCTGACAAATTTCCTCGCCATGGAGCAGACAAAAAAGGCGATTCGTGACAGTCCGCTTGAGGAAAAGCACTTGCTTTTGCAATCGTTCATCGATCGGAATGCCTTCGATCTTTTTGACCGTGAATGGGAAAAAGTGGTCAACGAAGCCAAGGGCCAATTAGAATTGGAGGTTGCTCTGGAAATTCAAAAACTCGCCATCAATCACCTGATCTCAACACGACAAGCTACAATTGAGAATTACAAGCTGATCTTAGAATTGCTGACCGATTATCAGGAAACGTTGAAACGGTACTTCACCCACCAACATCTGTTCGGGAGACATAAGCAGGCTTTTGCGGAAAGAACGCTTCAGGCGATCGGATCAGACATTCAGGTTGCTCCCTTGGAAACCGTTTCGATCGATCCTTCGGATATCGAACGGAATGATGTCTTATCAAATCACTTTGCAGCTTTGACCAAAGCCTATGCACACCGAGGTGAAGAGAAAATTGGATTACTCAAAAACGCTGCGGGATTCGTATCAGAAATCAACTCAAAGTCGTTTGATCAGAATGCTGCGCTGGCGACCGTGAACGCTTCCATCGCTTTAGAGTATTTTCTGCTTCGCGAATTGGAAACCTCCCTGCCTTATCATCAAAAAGCGTTGGAGTTCGGTACAGGTTTGGAAGATGGAAAACTCATCAGTTTCGTATTCAATTACCTAAGCACTCTTATCCGTTTAGAGCGTCACGAACAGGCCATAGAGCTAATCACTGAATATACTTCCGTTTGGGAGAATCTACCTAGGATGCGAGACCGCTTTCTGTGCTTGAAAGCAATGTGCCACATTTTCGAAAATGACCCCAAAGCTGCAGAAAACTGCATTCCCGAAGACCGAAAGGCTTGCGGCCTGGACCACTATTATTATTATCGCTTCATTCAGATCATCATTCTTTTGCAAAAAGGAAAACCCGAGTTGGCAATGAACGAGGCAGAGAATTTTGAGCACACCGTTCGGTACAACGACAAGGACGAGGATTACCTAAAGTTGATACAAGCTATCAAAAAGTTCTTATCGTTGAAATCTGAACAAGCGGTTGTTTCCGAGGAAGTCTTTTCGGAGAAAGCCTATAAGTTGAAAGAATCACTGAATCAAGCCAACGAAAGCGCCTTTGCCGACCGAGCTCTTCTGTACAAGTGGATTCTGAAAAATTTGGAATAAAAAAGGGGCGATCAGACTAAGTCTGATCGCCCCTTTTCAAAATCTATCAGTTTCAGATTACTCTCCTACCACTTCGAAATCGAACTCTCCTTCCACTTCTTTGTGAAGTCGGATAGAAGCTTTGTAAGTTCCAAGTGTTTTAACAGTAGCTTCTTTCAAACCTACTTTCTTACGGTCAACTTCAACACCTGTTGCTGCTTTGATAGCATCAGCAACTTGAATACTGTTAACCGATCCGAAGATCTTATCTCCTTCTCCAGCCTTTGCTCCAACCTTAATGGCAGAACCTTGGATCTTGGCCAACAACTTAGTTGCCTCCTCAATCAATTTAGCTTCGCGGTGTGCTCGTTGGCGTAGGTCTTCTTCTCTTACCTTTTTTGCGCTTGAAGTTGCAGCAACTGCCAAGCCTTGAGGTACAAGATAATTACGCGCATATCCGTTCTTAACCGTTACAAGATCATTCTTGTAACCTAGGTTGTCTACGTCTTTTTTAAGTATAACTTCCATGGTCTCTTACTTTAAAAGGTCAGCCACGTAAGGCATGATTGCCAAATGACGGGCGCGCTTTACAGCTTGCGCCACCTTGCGTTGATACTTAAGTGATGTTCCTGTCAATCTTCGTGGAAGCAATTTTCCTTGCTCGTTGATGAAAGCCAACAGATAATCTGGGTCTTTGTAATCAATGAACTTGATGCCATACTTCTGAAAACGGCAATACTTATCTCTCGTTACTTCTACTGTAGGTGGATTCAGATATCTGATCTCTCCTTCTTTCTTTCCTGCCATGATCCTTAAGCTTTAGCTGGTTTAGGGTTCTTTAATCGATCTCTTCTTTTCACCGCATATTCAACATGGAACTTGTCCATTTTTACGGTTAGGAATCTGATCACACGCTCGTCACGCTTGAATTGCAATTCAAGATCAGCTATCAACGAAGGGTTGGCTTGGAATTCGAAAAGGTTGTAAAAGCCATTGGATTTCTTTTGGATCGGATACGCCAATTTGCGTAGCCCCCAATCTTCCGTAGAGACAATTTTGCCTCCATCAGCTTTTATGAACTTTTCGTAATCCTTTACCGCTTCCTTCATCTGAGCTTCAGACAAAACGGGAGTTAAAATGAAAACGGTTTCGTACTGGTTCATAAATTAATTATTTGTTTGTGTTTAAATACCCGCAAAAAAGCGGACGGCAAAAGTAGTGATTCGATTCATTTTTACAAACACCTTTTGAACTCAACTTTTCAGGGCGCTCCCGCAATGCTGCGCAAAGCGGTCGGGCTGTGCGCTGTATCTTTTTCTCGTTCCTCAAAAAAGGATGCCGCTTCCATCCCTAGCGCACGCGTACCGAAACCTCAGTTCGTAAATCCTAAATTCGCGGCATGAAGATCGGCATTATCAAAGAAGGCAAAACGCCACCAGACAAGCGAGTAGCACTTACACCAGAGCATTGCAAACATCTCGAAGGAGCGTATCCAGAATTAGAAATTCGTGTTCAGCGCAGTCCGATCCGATGTTTTGCAGACCAAGAATATGAGGCCATTGGCGTCCAATTGGTTGATTCCGTAAGCGATTGCGATGTCATTTTCGGAGTAAAAGAAGTGAAGTACGAAATGCTTGCCGAAGGAAAGACAATGCTCTTCTTTTCGCATACCATTAAAAAGCAACCATACAATCGAGACCTTCTTCGTGAAGTGTTGAAAAAGAACGTCCGACTCATCGATTACGAAACACTCACTTATTCCAACGGTGCGCGAGTTCTAGGTTTCGGTCGCTATGCAGGAATTGTTGGTGCTTACAATGCGCTCATCGCCTACGGAAAACGCTATGGAACTTTCGAAATGAAACCTGCTCATCTCTGTGCCGACATGAAGGAAATGGGCCGTGAGATGAAAAAGGTTCAACTCGGAAACGCCAAGATCATCATTTCTGGAGGCGGAAAAGTGGCAAATGGCGCCAAGGAAACCTTCAAAGAAGCCGGCATTCGACAGGTTTCCATTCCAGAATTCCTAAATCAAGAATTTGACGAGCCCGTTTACTGCAATGCCGATATTCTCGATTACCATGAAAAGGACGGAAATCCGCCAGCCAATTTTGCGGAATTCGTAAAAGACAGCACCGTTTGGGAGAACACCTTTACCAAGTTCACCAACGTAGCAGATATCTTTATTTCAGCGCACTTTTGGGACAACAAATCTGCTCACTTCTTCACGGAAGAAGATGTAAAGTCCGATGATTTTAAAGTGAAAGTGATAGCGGATATCACTTGCGATATTAAAGGTTCAGTTCCAACCACACTTCGTCCATCAACAATTGCTGATCCGATCTATGGTTATGACAGAACAACAGGTGAAGAAGCAGAACCTTACGCGGAAAACAGCATCACCATCATGGCGGTTGACAATCTACCATGCGAAGTTCCGAAAGATGCTTCAGAAGGTTTCGGGCAAGATCTGATTGAAAAGATCATTCCGTTGTTTTTAGGAAAAGATTCCGAGAAGATTTTGGAACGTGCCACTATTGCACAAGACGGAAAACTGACCCAATATTTCAGGTATTTGCAGGATTATGTAGATGGTAATTCCTAATTGTCATTCCGAGTGAGGAACGAGCCGAGGAATCTAATCTCAAATACGCATAGATTTCTCCACTTCGGTCGAAATGACGAAGGGCACCTTAAGCCTTCTTCAACCCAGCAATAACTGCTTCTGGGTTTTCAGCTTTGAAGACCGCATTTCCTGCAACCAGTGCATTCGCTCCTGCAGCAACAAGCTTTGGAGCGTTGTCCAAGTTCACGCCACCATCCACCTCAATGATCAGATCTGGATTGACCTTATCAGCCATCGCTCTCAGTTTGCGAACCTTGTCGTAGGTATTCTCTATGAATTTTTGTCCTCCAAAACCAGGGTTCACAGACATTATCAGAACCATATCTAGCTCAGGAAGCACATCTTCCAAGAGTGCAACGGACGTGTGCGGATTAAGCGAAACAGCCGCTTTCATTCCCAATTCCTTGATAGCACCAATGGTTCTATGAAGATGCGTGCACGCTTCGTAATGAACCGTCAGAATATCTGCCCCGCAATCTTTGAAGTACTGCAAGTATCGATCTGGATCAACTACCATCAAATGCACATCGAAAGGCTTCGTGCAAATCTTCTTCAATGGCTTCATCACGGGTTCACCAAACGAGATGTTCGGCACAAAAACGCCATCCATCACATCCACATGAAGCCAGTCGGCCTCACTCCTATTTATCATTTCAATTTCCTCACCAAGTTTGGTGAAGTCGGCTGCTAAAAGTGATGGTGCGATGATTGGCATTTGCTGGTCGTTTTGGTGCTACGAAGTAAAACAAAAAGCCCCGTCCACAAGAAGTAAACGGGGCTTTAATATCAACGGAGATCGTAATTACGATTCTGCTTTTTCTGGCTTAGGAAGCAACACTTTACGTGAAAGTTTCAACTTTCCAGTTTTCTCATCGATAGCGATCAATTTCACCTCGATGATATCTCCTTCTTTCAAAGCTTCTTCAACTTTCTCCAGTCTTCTGTGCTCAATTTCAGAGATATGAAGCAAACCATCTTTTCCTGGCATAATCTCTACAAAGGCTCCGAAAGGCATGATATTCTTCACTTTTCCTTTATAAACCTCTCCAATTTCTGGCTGAGCAGTGATTGCCTTGATGCGAGCAACAGCTCCTTCAACAGACTCCTTGTTTGTGCCCATGATCTGGATATGTCCCATTCCATCTACTTCTTCGATATTGATGGTTGCACCAGTTACAGCTTGCATCTCTTGAATGATCTTACCTCCAGGTCCGATTACCGCTCCGATCATATCCTTAGGAATGATCATGGCAACAATACGTGGCGCGTGTGGTTTGAAATCAGATTTTGCTTCAGAAATCGTCTTGTTCATCTCGTTCAAGATGTGAAGACGACCTTCTTTTGCTTGGTTCAATGCTTCAGCAAGAACTTCGTAAGGAAGTCCATCAACCTTCATGTCCATCTGAACAGCAGTGATACCATCCTTGGTTCCCGCTACTTTGAAGTCCATATCTCCCAAGAAATCCTCGTCACCAAGAATGTCAGAAAGGATGGCATATTTTCCTTCATCGTAAATCAATCCCATGGCGATACCAGAAACACCGCCTTTGATCTTCACACCAGCATCCATCAACGCAAGTGAACCTGCGCAAACTGTTGCCATTGATGATGAACCGTTTGATTCGAGAATTTCAGACACAACACGAACTGTGTAAGCATTATCTTTTGGAAGTGCTTTTTTCAAAGCTCTTTCTGCTAAGTTTCCGTGTCCTACTTCTCTACGACCAACTCCTCTAAGGAATTTAGCTTCTCCTGTTGAAAACGGAGGGAAGTTGTAGTGTAAATAGAAGTTATCGAAACCTTCGTGCGTAACGCTATCAACGCGTTGCTCATCCAATTTACCACCAAGTGTAACGGTAGTTAACGATTGCGTTTCACCTCGTGTGAAAACAGAAGAACCATGAGCTGAAGGGATGTAATCGATCTCAGACCAGATTCCACGGACTTCATTCGTTTTTCTTCCATCCAAACGAACTCTTTCTGTCAGAATACACGCACGAACGGCTTTCTTCTGAGCATACTTGAAATATCCGCCCAACAATGGAAGCAATTCTTTTTCTTCCTCAGACAAGGTTTCAACAAACGCAGCTTTGATCTCGCTCAATTTATCAGAACGCTCTTGCTTTGCAGAACCTGATTTTGCCATTTCGTAAACCAACGGATAGCAGAAATCATATACTTTTTGTTTGAACGCTTCATCATTCTTCTCGTGAGAATATTCGCGCTTCACCTTTGATTTTTCAACCATAGAAGCCAGTTCGATCTGACCAGCAATTTGCTTTTTGATCGCTTCATGTCCAATACGGATGGCTTCCAACATCTGGTCTTCTGAACATTCGTTCATTTCGCCCTCAACCATGCTGATATCAGATGCTGTCCCTGCGATGATCATATCCATGTCGGCCGTTGCCAACGCACTTTTTGACGGGTTAACTATGAATTTACCATCAATCAAAGCCACTCGTACTTCAGAAATAGGTCCTCCGAAAGGAATGTCCGATATAGAGATGGCAGCACTTGCAGCCAATCCGGCCAAGGCATCAGGCATAACGTTATCATCATGAGATATCAGATTAATGATAACTTGAACTTCGGAGTGATAATCTGATGGGAACATTGGTCGCAAAGCACGGTCAACCAAACGGCTAACCAAGATCTCGGCATTCGATGGTCTTGCTTCTCTTTTAAAGAATCCGCCAGGGAATTTTCCTGCGGCATAATATTTTTCTTGATAATCAACTGATAGTGGAAGGAAGTCTGTTCCTTCTTTAGCACCTACGTTAGATACTACGGTTGCCATCAACATACAGTCTCCTGCACGAACGATAACGGCACCATCGGCCTGCTTGGCCAATCGGCCAGTTTCAATGGTAACGGGTACGCCATTACCTACATCAATTGTTGTTTTAATTGCTTCTGGAGCTTTCATTTTCCTCTTTATTTACGTCTATTTATTTTTCTTACAATCCGTCTTTTGCTTCACGCTGAGTTCGCCTAGAACCAAACATCTAAATACGCGAAAAGGCAACCATACAATTGCCTTTTCAACTTATACTTAACGATATGATTACTTTCTGAGGTCGAGTTCCTTGATCAACGCACGATATTTCTCAATATCCTGGTTCTTAAGGTAGGTCAGCAAGCTTCTTCTTTTTCCTACAAGGTCAAGAAGTGCTTTTTGAGTTCCGAAATCTTTTCGGTTCTTTTTCAAGTGCTCAGTCAAATGGCTGATGCGGTGAGAGAACAAAGCAATTTGTCCTTCTGTGCTGCCGGTATTGGTTTCAGAACCACCGTGCTGCTTGAATATTCCTTTCTTTACTTCTGATGTCAAATACATCTGCTTCTTTATTATAGTCTACAAAAATCGAGGCGCAAAGATAGAAATTGCTTTTAGTTCTGCAATCTACTCGGCCTGAAGTTTTTTATTGCTGTTTCAAACAGCTTAATTACCGAGCAACTGAAGCACCTGAGCCAACTTGGCTTTAAGGTTTTTCCGTTCGATGATCATGTCTAAAAAACCATGTTCGAGAACAAACTCAGAGGTCTGAAATCCAACTGGCAGTTCTTTCCCGATTGTTTCTTTGATCACTCGTGGGCCTGCAAAACCGATCAACGCACCTGGTTCGGCAATGTTCAGATCGCCAAGCATGGCATACGATGCGGTAACTCCACCTGTGGTCGGATCGGTCAGTAATGAGATGAACGGCAACTTGGCATTGGACAATTGAGCCAGTTTGGCTGAGGTCTTAGCCAACTGCATCAAACTGAAAGCAGCTTCCATCATGCGCGCACCACCAGATTTGGAGATGATCAATAATGGCAACTTCTCTTCCAAACAGCGGTCAACTGCTCTGGCAATTCTCTCACCAACCACTGAACCCATTGAACCACCGATGAACGAGAAATCCATACAGGCAACTACCGTACGTTGTCCTTCAATTGCGCCCACAGCTGTTCTAATAGCATCAGTGAGTTTCGTTTTCTCGATGGTTTCTTTCAGCCGCTGCGGATAAGGCTTGCTATCAACAAATTTAAGCGGGTCTGCAGATGTCAGGTTCTCACCGAAGATCTCAAACCTGCCTTCATCAAATAAAATGTGGAAATATTCTCGAGAGCCAATACGCTGATGATGACCACAGCTACTGCATACCCAAAGGTTGTCTTCGTTTTCGGCCGTAGGAATGATCTTTCCGCATTCCTTGCCTGGACATTTCACCCAAAGACCTTCAGGAGTTTCCTTCTTGTTTTTGGTTGAAGTGGTAATTCCTCCCTTGATGCGTTTAAACCAGCTCATCTTAAATCAATGAAAAATTAGGAATTAAGAACGTTGCAGCAATAGAGAAGAAGAAATCAATTCATAATCTCTAATTCCTCATTCCTAACTAGGCGATAGTGACCTTGTCTTCCAGATATACATCTTGGATGGCGTTCAACAACTCGATGCCTTGTGCCATCGGTTTTTGGAACGCTTTTCTACCTGAAATAAGTCCGTGACCACCAGCGCGCTTATTGATAACCGCTGTTTCCACTGCTTCTGCAAGGTCGGTTGCACCAGATGATGCGCCACCAGAATTGATAAGGCCGATTTTTCCCATATAGCAGTTAGCTGCTTGATAACGGCATAGATCGATCGGATTGTCAGTTGATAGTTCAGAATAAACCTTCGGATGTGTTTTTCCGAAACCAATAGCGTTAAAACCTCCGTTGTTCTCCGGTAGTTTCTGCTTGATGATATCAGCCTGAATGGTAACTCCAATATGATTGGCCTGACCAGTAAGATCTGCAGCTGTATGGTAATCTACTCCATCTTTCTTGAATCCAGGATTTCTGAGGTAGCACCAAAGCACGGTTGCCATTCCCAGCTCATGAGCACGCTCAAATGCTTTGGCTACTTCAACGATTTGACGACCGCTTTCTTCTGAACCGAAATAGATGGTTGCTCCGACAGCCTTCGCTCCCATGTTCCAAGCGCTTTCTACAGTACCGAACATGATTTGATCGAAGGTATTGGGATACGTCATCAACTCATTATGATTGATCTTCACGATGAAAGGGATCTGGTGTGCGTACTTTCTAGAACATGCAGCAAGAACTCCGTATGTAGATGCCACCGCATTGCAACCTCCTTCTATTGCCAACTTCACAATATTCTCTGGATCAAAATAGATAGGGTTTGGCGCAAAACTAGCTCCAGCAGAATGTTCGATTCCTTGATCGACCGGAAGAATGGAAACATATCCAGTTCCTCCCAATCGGCCATGACCGTAAATGGATTGCATGCTTCCCAACACTTGATTGTTTCGGTTGGTATCTGAAAATACGCGTCCAACAAAATCTCCTCCAGGAAGGGTAAGCGATTCTTTAGGAATAGCGGTGCTTTTGTGGTTCAGCAGTAAATCTGCATTCTTTCCAAGTAATTCTGCGATCTTATCGTAAGCCATTTTGCATTTTTTAAGCGTGCAAAGCTAAAAAATTCTGAAACGGTTTTTTCTCCGCGAACTGTGCTCAAAAATTGACAGCTCGTAGACCAGCTAGATATCGGAAAGCTTCGTAATGCAGTTGTGGCCTGATGATGCTTCGCGTTAAGGATGGTAGCGGCATCCCCCGATTTTTCATCGGGGATATAGCGGACAGCCTGACCCCGATCTTTTATCGGGGGAACGCCCAAATGATTTGTCTAGAACGGATAACCGATTCCGAGATTGAGGTTGACATCGGACCATTTGAAATACTTGATGGCCCAGCGGTCGTCTTCGGGCCGACCTGGATCGTGGAATGGCGTGGCAGCATCTACACGGATGATGAAAAAGCTAAAATCGAGTCGGATTCCGACCCCTGCACCAAGGGCGAATTCCTTGTAGAAGTTCTTAAAGGTGAAAAGCCCGCCCGGTCTGTCTTTGTCGTTTTTGACGAGCCAAACGTTGCCAGCATCGGCAAATAATGCGCCCTTGAACCAGCGATAGATATCAAAACGATATTCGAGATTGAATTCGATTTTCATGTCTCCGAACTGATCGAGAAGGTTGAGCGAATCTGGCAACGAACCCGGACCCAAGGAGCGCGCAGACCACGCTCTGATACCGTTGGCTCCTCCTCCAAAAAAACTGGCCTCGAAAGGAAGCGCACCTAAATTGAGCAGCGGATAACCGAAACCCTGATTGAGACGCACCACCAACTGACTGAAATTGGTGACCTGCCAATACCTTCGGAAATCGACCTCGTACTTTAAATACTGCGAAAATGGAATATTGAGAATACGGTAACTGTTATTGGTGTCTTTTTTGGCTCCAACCATGGCCATAACGCCTCGCAGAATGTTTCCTGAGCTTTCTATCCTAGCCTTGAAATAGCTGAAGTTTCCTTTCTTATTGAGCCGCTGATTGGAGAAGATGTAGGTATAATTGGTGGTTGTGGTTAAGTGAGATGCAAATGTGTTGGACAGCAATTTATCTCGAAGGCTACTTATCCGCACGAGGAATGAATCTGACTCGTTGTAGATGTTCACGAAATTGACCTCGATGGGATTGAGAAAGTGCTGCGCATTCTGGCTTTGCAACCATTGGTACCCAAACTTGGCATTGAAAATAGACCGCGTATAATCGGGTCTTTGCTGATAGTTGTATCCTAATGTGATCGTGGATTTTGGGTCGCCATACCTTATTACACGGAACGGCTTGAAAGGGACAAGCAATTTTGGAAAGCTGAGACTCAACTCCGGATTGATCTCAACAGTATTGAAAGGCAATACCTTATTGATGTTGTTGTCTTGAATGTTGCTTGCCACCACTTGAGACTCGAGACCTCCTGTAAACTTGAATTGAAGTATCTCTGCACCTCTGAACAGGTTTTTGTTCCTATAAGTGAACGAACCAGAAATACCCAGATTCCCCTCTGTATTTGTACCCTGCAATTCCACCGCATAAGATTGTCGTAATCCTGGTGTGAGGTTAATATGACAGTCTAAGACGTATTGTCCATCATCTTCAATGTCTTCTGTGTAAGAGATGTTGATGAACTTGTAGGCTCGCAGGCTCGAAAGATATCGGTAAGTGAGTTCACCCCGTTTTACCCGATAGATATCGCCCGATTTGAAGAAGACCTTATCGATCAGCATTTCTGGACGATACTTGAACTGCCCTTTGTAGATGAAATGAACTCCGTTGTAAACGAGCGTATCGTAATCCATCGTCCGGACCAATTTCGGGTCGTAATCTGTGTGCAGATAAATATTTCGAATGGTGTATATCTGATGCCCCACAGTCTTCACCAATGAGGTGTCTTTGATCTCGGGGTCCGTGATGAAAAGTTTCAGATCAACCTGATTAGATCCTAAATTGGAATCTATTTCAAAGCGCACATAATCATCCGTAAATGCGTAATAGCCGTTGCTTTTCAGAATCCGCTCAATCCGATCACGTTCTGCCTGAAACTTATCGACATCGTAGTCCATTCCGTCTTTCAATATCCGGTCTCTACCACGTGCTGGTTTGGTCAACCGTTCCAATCGATGATCGTTGATTGCATAGCTCACTTTCCGCACCGAGTATGGCTCTCCACTTACGATTGTGTATTGAACTTTTGCTTTTTTCTTCTTCTCATTCAGACGAACGGTGTCTGAAACCGCAGCATGAAAATGTCCTTTCCCTCGCAGGTATATTTCCAGTTGCTCAGAAGATTTATGAGTCATCAGCGCATCATATAAGACTGGCTCTTCCCCAATATCAGCAAGCCATTCCCAAAATGACCTTCTTCGTTCTTTTAATGTTTTGCCTTTTGCCTTCCTTCGGATGTTTCTCTGCTTGTTTTTCTCTTCTAGAACAAGAGCTCGTTCTTCCAATTTCTCCTGATTCACAAGGTTGTTTACCTGGAGATGGAACCGATAAAAGCCAAAAATCCTCCTATTCGGCTTCTGCCTAATAAAAGCTTCAAGATCTCCTTTAGACACCTTTTTACTATCGTTCTGAATCGCGTTTTTGGTCAGCAAATACTGTCCATCAGAAAGTTTGCGCGTAGGCGAACAGGACACCGCTAAAACGGAAAAGGCCAGTAAGAAATACCGTGCAGCGTTTTTGATGATCAATATTATTTTGAATTTCTGACCTTTGGCAAAGTTAGAACAGCTTTTCAACCCTTCACAAACATTACACCAACCATTGAATCTCTCTGCATCCGACATGAAGCGTATTCGTGCTTTGCAGCAGAAAAAATTCAGAAAGGAAACAGGTCTTTTTGTGGTTGAAGGTGTGAAAACCGTTCAGGAACTCGTTCATTCAGGCATTGAAATCGAGAGTATTTACAGCACAGAATCATTTGATTTCTTAAATGGATTAGCTCCAGAATCAGTGTTTCTGATTAAGGAAAATGAACTTGCTCGTATTTCAGGCCTATCCACACCGAATCGGATATTAGCTGTTGCTAAAATCCCAAAACAACCGTCCATTGACTGGAACTGTTCGTTGATAATTGTTCTCGATGGCATTAATGACCCAGGCAACTTGGGCACGATCATCCGCAGTGCAAAATGGTTTGGGGTAAACACAATTGTTTGTTCTGAAGATTGTGTTGATGCATTCGACCGAAAAGTGGTTCAGAGCACAATGGGCGCTCTCTTCCATGTGAACGTTCAATACAAAAGCCTTATTCCTTTCATTGAAGATTGTAAACGGAACGGATTTGTGGTGATTGGAGCTGCGATGAATGGTGAATCCATGTACCACCTTTCAAGGCCAGTAAAAACAGCGTTGGTCATCGGAAGTGAATCTCATGGAATAAGTGAATCTGTACTTAAATGTTGTGATCAGTTACTGACGATTCCAAATAATGAATCGCAGCAAAGAGTTGAATCGTTGAACGCTGGCGTGGCCACGTCCATTATACTATCTGAACTCACACGCCCAATATGACCACTGACAAAGTAATATTGGGAATCGACCCTGGCACGGTGATAATGGGTTACGGACTCATTCACATTCAGGGAAAGGAAATGAAGGTGCTGACGATGGGTGTGATCAAATTGGATAAGATGAAAGATCATCCAACTCGATTGAAGAAAATCTTTGACCGAACAGTGGAGATCATAAGAGAATATCATCCAGATGAAATGTCGATTGAAGCTCCGTTTTTTGGAAAGAATGTTCAATCCATGCTTAAACTAGGACGCGCGCAAGGAGTAGCCATTGCAGCAGCCCTTTCGCAGAATATTCCAATTGCTGAGTATTCGCCTCGAAAAATCAAGCAGTCTGTAACAGGCAATGGAAATGCAAGTAAAGAGCAAGTAAGCAGTATGCTCGAAACGCTTTTGAATACTAAACTGGATGGAATCACCTTAGATGCGACCGATGGATTGGCGGCAGCCGTTTGTCACCATTTCAACAGCTCCGGAAGATCGTCTAGCTCAAAAGCATATTCAGGGTGGGCTTCCTTTTTAAAGGAAAATCCAGACAGAAAGGCTTGAGCTAAGCTAGCTTGGAAGCAATCTTGCGGGCCAAAGCAGCAAGTTCATCTGGTGTCAAATCCAACTTTGGCTGCATGAAATTCATATCACTCAAACTATTGATAGGAATGAGATGCACATGAGCATGCGGTACTTCAAGACCAATTACCGTAACACCTATGCGTTTGCAGTCAACGACTTGTTCAATGGCTGCACTAACCTTCTTTGCAAAAAGCATCAGATCTGCATAAACTGCATCGTTCAGGTCAAAAATATAATCCACTTCCAACTTAGGAACAACCAAAGTATGCCCTTGTGCAAGTGGATTGATATCTAGGAAAGCAATGCAGGTTTCAGACTCGGCAACCTTATAGCAAGGAATTTCTCCGCTGATGATCCGTGTGAAAATGCTTGGCATTATCTACCTATTTCAACCACTTCAAACATCACGGTGCCGTTTGGCACTTGTATTTCAGCAATATCGCCCAACTTCTTTCCTAAAAGACCTTTTCCGATAGGCGACTCCACCGAAATCTTCTTTGCCTTCAGATCCGCTTCAGTTTCAGGAACCAAAGTATATTCCACAACCATTCCGTTGCCTTGATTCTTCAATTTCACCCTACTCAAGATCAAGACTTTATCCGTGTCCAGTTTCGATTCGTCAATAACAACAGCATCACTGAGCGTTGCCTCCATCTTTGAGATCTTCAATTCTAAGAGCCCTTGAGCTTCCTTGGCAGCATCATACTCCGCGTTCTCAGAAAGATCTCCCTTGTCTCTTGCTTCAGCTATCTGCGCTGAAATGGAAGGACGCTCAACCCGTTTCAAATGATCCAACTCTTTTTTAAGCTTATTTAAACCTTCCTGTGTTAAATATGTACTCATGGTACGTGATGTTTAGTAGTGTATAAAACAAAAGAATCCCGAATGAATCGGGACTCTTTGAACGAAGATATGATTTTTTACTTAGAGCGCCAGTCGGATGCCAATAGCATGTACACCAGAAAATGGATTGGTGGCACGGAACGAATAATCGATGCCCAATTTGGTTTTCTTATCCGCTCCTTTCTTTCCAAGACCAACCTCTACAGTTGCTCCAGCAGTTGGACCTGCCAAAGCAGACGTTGCAATATCATTTCCGCCTTTTCCGAACAACAATTGGTATCCTCCACGAAGCATGAACATCTCTTTGAATGAATACTCAACACCAAAGTTGAATTGGTCTTTCGAAAAACTATTTGAAGCGAAATTTCCCGCGGCAGTTATGCGATTCATTAACTTGTTATCTCTCCAATGATAAGTAACACCAATGTTAAGAGAAGACGGCATTTCGTATTTAGCTGAACGATATTCAAGCGTCAAGCTATTATCACTTCCAGGAACAGTTCCTCGCACAGAAAGACCATCGCCTTTATACTTCATTGGCGGTCCGACATTCTTAAGTGAGATACCAAATTGCAGGTTGTCCTTATTCTTTTCCTTGTCTCGGTTACCCAATCGTGTGGTATAGGAAATACCTGCATCGAAAGCGACTCCAGATGCGTGAAGGTTAGAAATACTCTGATTGATCACTCTTACTGTAATACCACCGTTGATGCTATTCGAAAAGTTCTTCGCATACGAGATACCGATGTTCAAATAGTTTGGAGAGAATGTTCCAATACCCCCGTCAGGAAGATCTGATGTGGTAATGTCGATATCTCCAAAATTCATATTCATGATTCCAACCCCGATAACACCTGCTTCTCCGATCTTTTGAGAAAGACCAAATGAATTGATCATCACCCCAGAGCCGACAAGCCACTGCGTATTGCTAAAAAGAATTTCCGTCTTCGTAGTGAATGCCAAACCAGCAACGTTCAAATACTGTGCTTCCAGGCCTCTAGCTGAGGCGGTATTGGCACTTGCGAACCCAGAACTACGGGCCCATGGATTGATCAGTAATTCGGTAGCACCAGCCTGACCAGCTCTATCTGAATTACCTCCGTGCGTATTAGCAACGGTCAATCCGCTGATCATCGCCACTAAACCTATCTTTAAAACTCTTCTCATATTTCCTTTATTCAATAGAATCAATCAGATTTAATCTTAGAACGAATTCAAGTCAAGCTGACGAACAGTTCCGAACCATTTGATGACCTTCTCTCCGATGCCAGGTGCATCCACATGAATCAGATAAACACCACTTGCAACTGGGATTCTCATGTGGTTATTCAAGTCCCAATCCAACGAAGTAATTGGGGAATCTTTCTTGAATTGACGCACAAGGATTCCATTCACACTATAGATGCTGACAGTACACGTCTGTGGTAAATTAATGATCTTAACCACATTGTCCAACTGAGTATCCTCATACCCAGAATGAGCATAGTACGGATTTGGAACCGCTCTGATCAGATCAAGCGCGTTTTCAGCCGTTGGGTTATCACCTCGCACTGTAGCAAAATCTCCTGTAGAGAAGGTGTACATCGGCAAATTATCATTCTCTGGCTGACCAGCTGCCCATCCTGGAGCGTAGCTCTGACGATATGGTTTGGTCACTCTTAAGTTGATGTTCACCACATTTTCAAGAAGATTTGAATTCGGTGCAAGCAATGGCACCCCTACCCACATAGCATCTTTGAAAATGCGTCTCTTCGAAGTAGTTGATGGATCAAAATTGTTCTCAGACAATTTGCTATAAATGAATGCTCCTTGATCGTATGCTGGAACATCATCATTAGGGCTGTCTCCATTGTGTCCAAAGACATAGATGTAGTGTCCACCACCGAAAATCGGATTCACAAACGGAGTTGCAAGGTCTGGATCGAAATTCCCATCAAACACTTCAGTGGTAGGATTCCAGATCATATCTGCACCATTGCTTTGTTGTAACCAAGAATTCTCTCCGAATGCCATGTTCAATCTTTCTCCAGTTTCCACATTTATTGCAAAACCAGGGAACCATCCCATTCCTGTGGTGCCTGAACCATCAGGCTTGCCGTCTTTTCCAACAGAAGGACTCATGCGAAGGTTAAACCTTTGAGCATCTCCAATTCTTGGAACGTAATCATCCCCGATTTCCAACACAGGACAACGAGTCCATTTGTCTTGATCGGCAGTAATCTCAATGTCAACACTAGCAAGTTCTGACAGCTTTACCAACGCTTTGAACTTATCCCAAGAAGGCGACATAACGCTATCTCGATGGCTGGCCAATTTATATGGAGCCCACGTTCCATTCAAAACAGTTTCATATACCTGTTCATCATCACCCACATAATCACTATTGGCAGGTACATTTTGATCGACAAGTGTTCCCGAACGAATCCAGTTTAAAGGAGATGTTCCATCCACATCTGGAATACCGGTCAACCAGAATTTCGAACCAGAGTATGAGATTCTACCATCAATAAATCCGTTTCCGCTTGCCTCATCTCCTGGGTCGATTGTTTGCTCCACGAAAACAGATAATCCCCATTCCGGAATCAATTGCTCATTCCCATTAGATAATCCCAACGACTTGGAAGACCAAACAGTATTATCTGTGAACGCTTGAACATCTGGACAACCATCACCAATACACTGTAGCGACCAATAAGCATCTGAAAGGTCATTTACATCAGTACTATCGTGCATTTTAAACACAAAATCAGCATTTGGAAGGTTCTTCGGGTTAATCACCTTAATGTCTACTGGTCCTTGACCGTATTCATACGTAATGGTATCGATACGACCCGTTGAACTAGCTAGGATATCTCGGATACTTTGACGCACCAAAGAAAGATCTCGCCCTCCATTTCCTTGACCTTCAATCCTTTTTAATCTTGGGCCATCACCATAAGCTGCAGCAAGAACAGTTCCTTCTTGTTCAGGCTCAGTTTTGTGCGGTATCCCGATGACTGGAACAATTGCTCCTCCAAAAGCATTCTTACGTCCTGCCAAGTATGGGTTCTTCTGACCATCCAATTGAAGTGGGTCATTCTGATCGTAAGGCTTGTAGTTGTTGTACGAGTAGGCAACTGCCATGTAGTAGTACTTCTTGTGATTTACTAAAGCTCTATCTGTTGTGGCAAATTGATCCTGAGTTATTTTAAAGGAGTGCTGTAAACCATCATTTGCACCATTCACCATTTCCACAGGAATACTAGCATTCAATTCGTCTGAGAATGTAAAGTTTATGAGTTGCGATATTGATGCACCAGTGGTAGAATCAGTGTTCTCGATGTCGCACTGTGCAACCAAACGAGCAACATCAGGATTAGTCAACTCAGACGAAGAAACACTTGAATTCTTCAATTGGAATATCTGATAACCTTCGAATCGAAAAACGTTTCTGCCGTCTCCACTGAATGCTGGCGGAATAAACGGATCAATCTGAGCATAATCTTCGTTCGCGTTATTGGAAGAAGAAGGATTCGAAAGAGTCAAAATAAGCTCCTTGTCCAACTCAACAATACCTAGTTCTGGGGCATCTGGACCATCAATTAGGACAAAGCAGTTGTCAAATAACGACTGTGCCTTATCGTCAACTACTCTCACTTTTTCAACTGATTCAAAAGGGTCTGTAGAATTACTCGCTCGAGCCCAAACCACCCCCACAGTGATATCATTTACTGCACCTGGTTCCAATGTAAAAGGACCTGCTGACTGCATAAACCTTCTATCAAACGGAACGTTGTTTGAGGTTTGCTCAGTCCAAATAGGTTGTGGTGTTCCTCCAGTTCCCCAACCACAAGGGTCAGAATCTCCAGGGAACATATATCCAGATAACGTTCCCACATCGCAACCACCACTTGGGTGACCGTTTTGTCCATAACACATTGGCGAACCATCTTTCCAAATACCACGCATATAGTTGTAATAATCAGCACCTGTTCGCGGATCCTGTGTGGCTTGATTTCCTTGACCTGAATTATTGTGGTAAACAAATCGTCTCATACCAAAACGCTCATTGTCAACTCGACCATCTCCATACCCTACCCCAATGCCACCGTAGACGATTCCTCCTTCACTTATTGCTTGAGCAACCTCACAGTTTGTGTAAAGCGGGTTGTCCATTCCATCGTTATCTTGATAAGGACCTTGGAAAAAGTCAACTCCAACTGCAGGGGGATTTGCTCCATATTGCTGAGGTCCGCCAGTTCCATCAATGGCAAAACCATTGTAGCAGTATCCAAGTCCTCTTCTAACATCACATCCGACATAGTCGTCTTGTGAATATCCAAGGTCCGGATCTACCCACTGCGCGAAATAAGTATTTGTAAGCGTAAACGAACCACGATTAATAAGCTCATAATTGTAAAAGGTCATGTCATTAATCTCATCGTTGGTTGAGAACGCAAAGGCCTGCCCACGAATTTCCATACCGATTGGATTTGCTCCTGTTTCGGTGTGAATATTTCCTTTATCATTGAAAACCCACCACAAAGTTTCATCACCGAAAAGCTTTACTTCTCGTTCTAAAAGACAGTTGAACTCAGTAGGATTAAGATCGTAGTAAGGGTAATCTCCACCATCCTCTGGATTGTAGTTTCCACTTCCATCAGCATCGTAATACGGTGCAAGATTATAATCCTGCCCCATGGATATGTCTCCGTGTGCAGGCCAATTCAGAATGGAGGCTGGAATGGAATATCCCGCATATTCTGTAGCCTCATCACAATCTGGATCATTAGTGCACAAGTACCAAGCTACAAACTCATCTACTTCGGTGCGGGTAATCTGGAAAAACCGATCATATTCCGAACAAGTAGCGGGGTCAATTTCAGCCGTAGTGGTATTTAATGGTCCAGGCCAAAAGTCATATCCAGTTTGACGAAATTGAATGGCCGCTACCTTAAGTTGATTATTAACGTCAACTCCTCCCATCCAAAGCGATCCTCTATAGAGCGCATGAACACCACCATCTTTTGGAACTTCATAAGCGGCAATATTGGTGGATAAATTCCCCCACATATCGCCTCCCGAATGAACCAACGTCCGAACATTGTTCAAATCGAGCTGTATAGACGTGCTTGGAGGCGCACAGTCGGCAGCAAGATCTTTTGGGCCTGCTGTTTTGTTGCTCGAATTTTCGAGTCCTTTAGTTTTCTCAGCGAAGGACAAATCGGAAATTCCGATAAGTACTGCTGCAATTGTGAATAATCTAACTTGTTTTAACATGACCTTAATTTTTTTCTATTCCAATCAGAAGTTTAACATTAGCCCCACTCTAAATCTCCTTGGACGGGAGTAGTTGAATGGATTGTTTACTGCCACTGCGTACAGGTCACGGAATGATTGTTCGTCAGTTTGGGATTGTATAGAGGTTTGGAATTCAGCTGCAGCCAAATATCCATCATCATCTGGATTTCCTGTTTTACGATAAACGCTCAGGATATTTTGGGTATTCAAGAGGTTTTGAAGATCGAGGTAGATATTGAGCATAGACGTCTTAGCCGGCTTTCCATCCTTTGGCTTGTTCCACTTGATCATTACGTCTTTGTCAATTCTCATATCAATCCTAAACTGCCATGGTTTGTTCGAACCATTAATGGATCCATCCAGGAACGAAGCTGTGCCTCCCAATGCTGTTGGAGTGGTGTTTCTTTGTCTCGTGTAAGGATTACCAGAACCAGCACGAATTATGGCATTCACCCCAAAGCTTTGCAACCAGTTGATTGTTTTTCCTCCTTTGGTGACCGTCTTAGGGCCGTTGTAATTATTACCTACTCCGAATCGATAATCAGCAGAAACGACAATATTGTGTCGCTGATCAAAATCCAAAGGCTGAATAACACGAAGATTTGGAAACCCTGAATTGACCAAGTTTACTCCAGTTTCGACACTAGAACCTGTTCCATCCGCGAATTGAAGGGTATAAGCCACACGAAGTTGCAAATTCTTGGTCCTTCTCATGTCATAAGAAACTGTTAATCCTTTTACCGTTCCAAAATCGATATTACCGAAAGTGGTATAAGTTCTTGGATATGCTTCAGCAACTCTAATCGTGGCAATCTGATTCCTCATTTCACGATAGAATCCGTTGAACTCAATCGCAGATCGTTTTCCGATGGTTTGCTTGAAACCGATTGCATATTCTATAGTTGTAGTAGGCTTCAAATCAGGATTGTTGACACGGTCGGTTCTATTGTTCAAGTACAAATAGTCTATGAGATCCAAACGGTTTCCGCTCAATGGTCGCTGGGTTAAAACATCATAGTTTGCGTAAAAGAGTGCATTATCTGATATCGGGAACGAAAATGAAATCCTTGGCATCACATTCACTTGTGGAACGTAATCCTTAAAAGCCGATGAAGAGATGACATTTTGGTCTGGATTCACCAAATAGGGCGCTATTCCATTTCCAGTTGCTAGTATAGAAGGGTCAGTTATTTCTGTTCCTTGAGCATTATACCAAACAGTTCCTTCACGATATCCAACAATTGCAGTAGGACTTGCAACATCGTTAACGTAGACAACTGCAGAATTACTGATGTTTCCAGGATGAGTGATTTCCTCTCCCCCTAAATTCGTCACATCTCCAGCAGTATAAGCCTCATACAGCAAGAACGGATCCTTTAGCACTTTTTGATTAGCATCATATCGGTCTACACGAACACCAACACGGAAGATAAGATCCTTGAAGGTAAACTCATCTTGAATGTAACCTGCCATGTATATAGGCTGAAACGCTCCGATCTTACGAGTGAGGTTTCCGTATGAATCTCTTTCAGTAAAAAAATCATCAAACGTAGGCTTGCTTTTGAGCTTCTTACCAGTATGGTCGAAACCATAATACTGAACAAGATTATTTCCGTTGTTCAATAGTTCATCTGCGCTAAACCAACTAACATCAAAGAAATCAGGATTATAAGAGTCAATGTCAATCCAATCTGTCCCTGTAGGATCAAGGCCAAGCGCCTCGCGGATGTTGTAGTCGATGTAGTATTGGCCTTCCCCGTGGATAGGATATTCATTATCAGCGGTATACAACTGATTGTAAGAAATCGTGTCAGTGTAATTTCCGTTTGAATCGAAATGAACAATCGGATTATCAGTATCCTGTTGTGAAAGGTGACTGTTCGCATACTGGCGAGTCAAAGTCCATAGTGAATATGGTGAATAGCCCACGTATGCATCACTTCGTTGCTCATACTCAAAACCTAATTGGATAGAGTGGTTTCCAATATCAAAAGAACCAGTAGCCATTACCCGAAATTGAGTTTGATCCAATTTACTGTAGCTGTTATACTG
The DNA here is from genome assembly GCA_021739695.1 of Flavobacteriales bacterium. Lineage (NCBI taxonomy): Bacteria > Pseudomonadati > Bacteroidota > Flavobacteriia > Flavobacteriales > Flavobacteriales bacterium. The sequence goes on from JAIPBM010000008.1 coordinate 157,143, forward strand.
AGTTCCAGTGTTATCCCAAATCCCGTAAACAGATCTTGGAGAATCACCATTACGAAGAGCTCCACGGTCTTGCGATATCTGGGTCAAGTTCTCGTATTTTTCAGTTGGGTCAGGGTTTTGGTCATAAAACTGAGTCGTGTATGCAGAAAGGTACGGGTTAATGTCTGAGGATTCGAAACTCACCAACGTGTCACGGTCAGGTCCTTGAATAAAACCAGGCAATCCGGTAACACCATCAATACCAAAACCATAGGTTTTCTCTCGGTAAGTTGTGAATTTCCCTACATATCCATAACGGAACAATTCGTCCTTATGCTCATTATCCTGCGTGTTCTGTTGAAAGCTGGAATAATCAGCTTGGATACTATAGAACGCGTTACCGATTCCACTCTTTTTAGGCGTTTCGCCTTCTGCTGGAGCTTTTGGAGTGAACCGCTGCGTGAAACGCCCATACACCCTCCATGTCTTATTGATGATCTCTCCGTTATTGTCATAATTAAAGAGTGAACCTTCATAGTCATAGTTTCGCGCATCGTTGAAATCGATCGAACCACCAACCTTAAGAGTTACATCTGCCGGAAGATAGAAATCGAGGTTTCCAGAGGCCACAACACCACGGCTACGAACGTTCTTACGTTGAGCTGTCCATTCAAGATCGCTCTTTCTAATCAACTCTGATCTGAGAATTGAAGCACCGGATGATGACTGAACAATTGGGTTAGTCCGAAGGTCATTCAACACATCATCCTTCACGTAGTACGAACCAATTGCAGACGGACGTGGATCTTTAACATAATTAACCTCGCCAGCCAAAAAGTAACCCATGATAGGCTTTTTAGTATTTCCAGTAGGATCAGATTTATCCTTGATACTGATGAGAGGACCTGAAACGTTTCCTGCTACCAGTTGATATCCCTGAGGATCCAGAAAATACTGATTCTTACTATTTATTTTAAAACCACCAGAACTGACGACCTCTAATCCACCGTAGGTTTTACTTGAGGCGCCTTTAGTTGTAATTGAGATTACACCACCAGTAGCATCTCCATACTGAGCAGGTATACCTCCGGTGAGTACGCTCACTTGTTCGTACGCTGCCTGAGGCAAACTGGCAGAGCCTCTTACTTTCACACCATCGATGAAAGTATTGGTAGAGCCTTCTCTGGTACCACGGATACTACCTACGGCCCCATCATTATCTTGAACACCAGCTACTGTTGTTACCGCAGTTGAAGCTCCCCTACTTGGCATCTTTTCAATATCTGCTCCTGAAACAGTGGTCTTTGAGCCTCCGTCTTTTTCAATCAACGGAATGACATAAGCCACAACCTGTACTTCATCAAGTTTAACTCCAGCAGACATTTCGAACTTGACTTCAATGTTCTGCTCTGCCTTAATGATAACCCCGGTTCTTTCCTGAGCTGTAAAACCCACTACAGAAGCTTTCAAAACATAATTGTTGCCTGGTTTAATCGATTTTATCTTGTATCGACCATCAAAATCAGTGGTACTACCTGTAACCACCTGACCAGCTTGCATAACGGCAACGTTGGCAAATGGAATCGGTTCGCCCTTGTCGTCCACAACGGTTCCATACACACCACCAGTTCCGATTTGGGCTCTGGATACGCCTACTGCACTTATTATCAGTAAACTAAGAAGTAGAAGTCTTTTTGTCATACTTATTACGTTTCAATTGTGCTTCGCAAAAAGCGCGGCTAAAGTAGCAAAGATCAATTCGCGTGTCAAAATTTGTTAAACAATTGTTAAAGCCTGTTAATTCAGGTTCATTTATACGGTCTTTCTAGGATAGCATTCAACACTACGGCTTGCCTTAAATCGAATCCATTTGGCAGTATTTTATCTATCAAATTCTCTGTCTCTTCCTCAACCATTTCAGCACGTTTCACCTGCCTTTCTACCCGATGTCCTTGCATTTCTGTAACTGACATTCTGTAATCTTCCTTCAAATGTGAATGAGTAAGATCGCTATGCAGGAACTTATCTGCGTTATTTTGGCGTTCAGATTTAACTTTCAGAGGTTGTGGTTCTGGCTTTCCCGAAACCTGCTCGCGCATCATCTTTTCCAGCGACTCGAACGGATCGAGCTGACCTGTTGTAGATTCCATCTTCGGTCTTTTTCCAGAGCTTCCAGCAGGTTGTGGATTCGCACCCTTTTCCTGAGATTTTCTGTAAGCATTCCAGAAAAACCAGCCAATGGCTATCACTACGTAAACGATATTTCCTAGATCATCCATGTTATTCTTTCTTTCTCTTAACCGACCATTTTTTAGAACGTTGGTTCCTGGTTGATTTCTTCTTTGTTTGTTTCATTCGTTTCCTCGTCTCCTTATCCTGCCCTTTCCAATGCCGTTTGATGGCTTTATCTTGGGCTGCTTGAGACTCTTTTTTGAGAGCCTCCTGCTTTTTATCCGCCTCTTTTTGTGCTTTAGTTGCTGAACTTTGCGCTAAAGCCACATTGGCGATTACTGATAAGAAGAACAAAAAGATAAAATGCTTGACGTTTTTCATGGACGCTAAAAATGAATCGTGGATAACGGACCTAATGTATCTGAGCAGACAATTATCTAAACTCAATTTAAAAGGTTCTGAATTACGCAAAATACATCATCTGCAGGCATCGGACACAAACCATCGCAATAAAACCCTGACCAAACGAGTTGTATCCCCTAACTTTGAGGCATGAATTCAACACGAATTTCTCTTTTAACCACAGTTCTCGGTTGCATAGTAACGTTGAACGCTTGTACACGCGACAATCCGAGCGGAATCCCGTATGTACCTGTAAACTATCAACTTACGGTTTCCAATCCTCAATTTTCCCCGTTGCTTGCCGTTGGCGGTTGGGTCTATATCAACGGTGGTTCGAAGGGAATTATCGTTTATCGGTTTTCGCCAGAGGAATTCCGAGCTTACGATAGGCATTGCACGTTTCAGATCAATGATGGTTGTAGAGTAACGATGGACAATACTGCCATTACAGCTGTTGATAGCGAATGTTGTCACTCGAAATTTTTGATCATCGATGGTGCACCAATTGATGGACCTGCTGCTATTGGACTTCAGCAATACAACGCTCAGTTTGATGGAAATACGCTTCTCATTTTCAACTAGATGATCGTAGTTACCGGTGCAGCTGGGTTTATTGGAAGTTGCCTATTGGCAGGATTAAAGGATGCCGGATACAGCGACCTTGTTGCTGTTGATGACTTCAGCAATCCGACCAAAAACCTGAACCTCAATGGAAAAAAGCTTACGGCAACAGTTGACCGCAAAGACTTTTTCCGATGGGCTGAACAGAACCATCGATTCATCCAGTTTGTGTTTCATTTGGGTGCGAGAACAGACACCACCGAATTCGACAAGCAGATATTCCAGGAACTGAATGTCGATTACTCGAAACAAGTGTGGAAACTGTGTGCCGAATTCGGCCTTCCTTTAGTCTATGCTTCATCGGCAGCGACCTACGGTTTGGGAGAACTTGGATTTGAGGACAATCATTCCGTGATACAAAACCTCAAACCCTTAAACCCTTACGGAGAATCGAAAAACGAATTCGATCGATGGGCCGTTGACCAGAGAACCAAACCATACTTCTGGTCAGGGCTGAAATTCTTCAACGTGTACGGCCCAAACGAATATCATAAAGGAAGAATGGCATCTGTCATCCTTCACGCTTTCAACCAGATCTGCAGAACTGGCGAAATGAGACTTTTCCGCTCGCACAATTCGAACTACCAAGATGGCGAGCAGCTTCGCGATTTCATTTACGTGAAAGACATTATTGCAACCTGCATCTTTCTAATGGAAAACAGAAAGCATTCTGGCATCTACAATTTGGGAACTGGCACAGCCAGAACATTTCTTGATCTTACCAAAGCCACTTTTAAGGCAATGGGTAAAACAGAATCAATCCAATTCGTAGATACTCCAGAAGATATCAGAGACAAATACCAGTACTTCACTGAAGCCAATATGTCCAAACTGCGCGCTATCGGCTTTACCAAACCTTTCTACACGTTAGAAGAAGGTGTGGCCGATTACGTAGGCAACTATTTGTTGCACGGCAATTATCTCTGATTCTGAATAAACAGGCTACTGAATATTCTTCTTATCAGTATGTCAAAGAACGAGGTGTACGCAATACTTTTTATTTCTTGATGACCCGTTGGACCTTCGTCTTGTCTCCAATATGAAGTCGAACGATGTACATTCCAGCATCAAATCCCGAAAAGTCTATTGACTGAGAGCTAATGTTGGGCTCAAATGTGCCTTGCTTAGACAATCGTCCGAGCGGATCGAATACTTCGAACGGAATCGCTTGTCTTACAGTGAATTCGAAATCGAATACAAGCAGATCTTCTACAGGATTTGGCTTGACAACGAATTCATCTCCACCACCATCTTCTGTGGGAAGCCCATCATCTCCTTTACTTCCGTCTCCGGTTCTTAGAAGTGGCGCTTGTTGCTGACTATTTAATGATTGTAGCGATTGGAACTTGGCACTCATGGCATTCTGACCATAGATATTGCCTTTGTCTATAAGTATCCAAACCATTACTAATATAACGATGGCGGATACCCTGACCAGTCTATGAACCAATTTTCCGTCTTTGGACTCTTTGTAAATGTTGTTCATGATTTCTTGTTTTAAACGGTTTAACTAATGGTACTGCTCAATCTCTAGGCTAAAGTTAGGTAGGGTGTTCCGGATCGGCAAACCACGTGATAGGCCATTCTATACATCTCAAAACACCGATATTTCCAACTAAAAAATCATATCTATTTGATTAACAATCATTTAAAACCATTTTAAAGAAGCCTTGAGATTACATTTCCAAGGCTTTTCAACAAATCATCCAATTATTACACATCAAAGCTCCAAACTGGCAATCGACATTTGATTAATTACATGTCTAAGCAATGGTTTTGATGCATTACCTTAAAAGTAACGAAATGAACCCGTAGATGAAAACACTTTTACATACTGTATTCAGTTCAATCAAAGCAACGAAGGCAAGGAGGTCGGATAACGGCTTGGATGGGACTTTCGATAATTTATTACTTCTCTAAGCGATTTATTGGATACAAAACCGTTAATTTAAATTACATGTCTAAGACCTCTTCAGATAAAGTATTTCAGCTGATCAAGTCGCTGAGCAAGGCCGAGAAACGGTACTTCAAGGTCTACACGTCCAAACAGGCGGGAGACAAGAACAATCATCAGGTTTTGTTCGATGCCGTGGACAAACAGGACGATTATGACGAGGCCTTGATGAAGAAAAATCTCAAAAATCCTGCGCTGGTCAAGGCACTTCCCATTGCCAAAACACGGCTATATGACGTGATTCTGAGAGCCCTCGATTCTTACCACTCTAACAGTTCCATTGACGCTCAACTCAAACGCTCGCTTCACTGCGCAGAGATACTTTACAAGAAGGGTCTTTACGAACAAAGCCAAAAGCTTTTGGACGGTGCAAAAAAATTAGCCTATACCTACGACAAACACACTTCTCTGCTCGAAATTTTCATGTGGGAGAAACTGTTGATCGAAAAAGACAACTACGAAAACATCGGAGACCAGGAGTTGGAAGCCATGATGCACGAAAACACGCGCATCACCAAGATGATTGAGGTATATAATGACTTCTGGGGCATCAAGAGCCGACTGTTCAATATCCTGAACAAGCGCGGAAAGGCCAGAACAGAGGAAGGTCTGACCAAGTTGAAGTCAATCATTGATGATACACTCCTTAACCGGGATGCAGAGCACATCTTCCATCAATCGGAATACCTCTACAATCATATATACAGCGCCTACTATTTTGGGGTGGGCGATTACGCCAACTCATTCAAGTATCTGAAGGCGAATGTAGATCACATTGAGGCCAATCTTGAGAAATTCCAAGAGGAGCCGAACATCTATTTCTCCATTCTGACCAATATCGTGTATGTGGCCAGTCAGATGAAGGATTTCAAAGCGGTATTCTTCTATCTGAAGAAGCTGCGGGAGTTGCCTGAGACCATGGAGATCAAGAACAACGAAGATCTGGAGATCAAGCTTTTCTCCAGTGCCAACAGTATTGAGCTTACCATCTATTTCCTCACCGGTGAGTTTGAAAAAGGACTAGAGATCATCCCACAGATTGAAACTGGGCTGATGCTCTACGAGAACCAACTGAACAGCGTACGGAAAGCCTTCTTCTATTTCAACATTGCCATAATCTACTTTGGAGCTAAGAAGTACAACGATGCGCTGAAATGGACCAACCGCCTGCTGAACGACATCGACATCTCGAAGAGTTTGGACATCTACTGCTTCGGTCAATTACTGAACCTACTCATACACATTGAACTGAACAACAAGAACCTCCTCCCCTATGCGCTCCGTTCTACGCAGCGTTATTTGAGTACACGTAACCGCTACTTCAAGTTTGAGACCTCGTTCTTAGATCTTATTGGCAAGTTGCTGAAATCGCCCGATCAGATATCTGAAAATGAGCAATATGAAGTGTTCTTAGAGAAGATGCGTGAATTGAAGGACGACCAACTCGAAAGCAGTGCTTTCGAATATTTTGATTTCATCTCTTGGGCAGAAGCCAAAACTTCTGGACGGGAATTCGGTGTGGTGGTGAGGGAAAAGGCTACGATGCCGCAGGTGTAATCAAAGATTATCCCGCAACTCCACCAGAAACCCGCGTATCTCCTTCAAGCGTTCCACGATTTCTTCGTTGGGAGTGGAGTCGGACTTATTCTCGCGCAGTTTCTTCTTGGCGCCATCAAGGGTAAAACCGCGCTCCTTGACCAAGTGAAAGATGATCTTCAGATTATCAACATCCTTTTGGGTGAACAATCGATTGCCTTTGGCATTCTTCTTCGGTTTCAGAATATCAAATTCCTTCTCCCAAAAACGAACCAACGATGCATTTACATCGAACATTTTCGCTACTTCTCCGATAGAGTAATACAGCTTGGTTATTGGTTTTTCCTTGTAAGCCATAACATCAATCAAAAGATTGGTTGGACTGAGACGAAAGCTCAAGTACCTTTTCGTATTCCTCTGGAGAAAGATCATTGAAGAAGAAATTCATTGGATTGATCTTCTCTCCATTTTTAATCACTTCGTAATGACAATGCGGAGCAGTACTTGTTCCCGTGCTTCCAACGTAGCCGATCACATCGCCACGTTTTACTTTATCTCCTTTTTTCACCTTGAACTTGCTCATGTGAGCATACAACGTTTCATAGCCGAATCCATGGTCAATAACCACATGGTTTCCGTAGCCGCGACCTTTGACGATCACGTCTTCAACCACGCCATCACCAGTTGCATAGATTTCAGTTCCACGAGGTGCCGTAAAATCAATTCCCGTATGAAAATGACGCACTTTGTATATCGGATGGATTCGAAAATTGAATCCAGACGCTACTCGGGTCAGTTTATCATTTGAAATAGGTTGAATGGCCGGAATGCTCGCCAACATGGCTTCTTTATTCTTTGCCAACGCAATTACCTCATCAAACGACCGTGATTGAACCACCAACTTTTTGGTCAATTCATCCAAACGTTTTGTTGTTCCGATCACAATTTCAGAATTGGTCAATTGCTCCAAGTCTCTATATCGGTTTACTCCACCAAAGCCAGCATCTCGAACGGAATTCGGAATTGGTTCTGCCTCAAAGATCACACGATAAATATCATCGTCTTTTTCCTGCAATTCAGCCAACACTTGATCAACCCGAGCCATTCGGTTTCCGAGCAGTTTATATTGCAATTCCAGCTGCGCGATCTCGCGTTTCAGCTGCTTCTCCTTCGGGCTGTCAAAAAAGGTGGTAAACAGAACAATCACGATTACTGCAAAAACAGAAGCCGCAGCCAAATAGCCGAATACGCGAACCATGATCTGCTTGGTTCCGATCTCGACCTTTCTATAGGTAAGTGTACGTTTATCAAACTGGAATTTGACCTTAGACATTCCTCTTCTAATCCTTAATTTTGGCGGCCTTCAAACAAAGACTGAGGTGCGAATTTAACAAAATTGCTCAACGAGCTATTTTACAAGAACTTAAGGTAACTAACCTGACCAACAGATCAAACCGAACATGACCAGTAAGGACATCCGCCAGAAATTCCTCGATTTCTTCCAAGAAAAGCAGCATCGTATTGTGCCATCGGCACCGATGGTGGTAAAAGATGACCCAACGTTGATGTTCACCAACGCGGGCATGAACCAGTTCAAGGATATTTTCCTAGGAAACCGTCCTGCTAAAGATGTGCGTATTGCCGACACTCAAAAATGCTTACGCGTTTCGGGAAAGCACAATGACCTTGAGGAAGTTGGTGTTGACACTTACCATCACACCATGTTCGAAATGTTGGGCAACTGGAGTTTTGGCGACTATTTCAAAGTTGAAGCGATTGAATGGGCTTGGGAACTTTTGGTTGATGTTTATGGATTAGATCCAGAACGACTTTACGCAACCGTTTTTGAAGGTGATGAAGCCGACAAATTGGAAGCAGATACTGAAGCCGAAAACCTATGGAAAAAATTCCTTCCAGCCGATAGAATTCTGCGTGCCAACAAGAAGGATAATTTCTGGGAAATGGGCGATCAAGGGCCCTGCGGTCCGTGTTCTGAAATCCATGTTGACCTTCGTTCTGAGGCAGAACGTATCGCGAAGCCTGGCAGAGAACTCGTAAATAATGACCATCCGCAGGTTGTGGAAATCTGGAATCTGGTCTTCATTCAATTCAACCGAAAAGCTGATGGTTCGTTAGAGAATCTTCCTGCAAAACATGTTGACACAGGAATGGGTTTCGAACGACTTTGCATGGCTTTGCAAGGCAAGACATCCAATTACGATACGGACGTTTTCGGACCAATGATCTCTAAGATATCAGAACTCAGTGGTGTTAAATACAGTGCTTCAGATAGTCAAACTGACATTGCGATTCGAGTAATTGCCGACCATATTAGAGCGGTTTCATTCGCCATTTCAGACGGACAGATCCCTAGCAATTCCGGAGCTGGTTATGTGATCAAACGCATTCTGAGAAGAGCGATCAGATATGGTTATAGTTTCCTTGGCTTCAAAGAAGGATTCATTTACAAGTTGGTGCCAACATTGGCAGACCAAATGGGCGATGCTTTTCCAGAACTGAAAAAACAGCAGGAACTGATCACACGCGTTATTCAGGAAGAAGAAGCTTCTTTCTTGCGTACGCTCGAAAAGGGAATTGAGCGTTTCAACAACTATGTTGATTCACTTCACAGCAAAACCATCGATGGTGGATTCGCTTTTGAGCTATACGACACGTTCGGATTTCCGATTGACCTGACAGAATTGATGGCCCGCGAAAAAGGCCTTCATGTTGACATTCAAGGTTTCAACGAAGGACTAAACCAGCAGAAGGAACGTTCGCGTGCAGCCACCGTGACCGAAAGCTCAGATTGGACCGTTCTACGCCAAGATGACCGCGAAGAATTTGTCGGTTACGACCTTCTGGAAACGGACATTTTCATTACCCGCTACCGAAAAGTTTCTACCAAAGGCAAAGAGTTCTACCAACTCGTATTCAATATCACGCCTTTTTATGCCGAGAGTGGCGGACAGGTTGGCGATACTGGGTTTATCGAAGCTGGAGGAGAAAAAACCTACATCATCGACACCAAAAAGGAGAACGATCTGATTGTCCATTTCGCGGAGAAAATCCCAACAGACCCAAAAGCCACTTTCCGTGCAGTTGTAAATGCGGAGAAGCGAAAAGCCACGGCATTGAATCATTCAGCCACTCACCTACTTCATGCAGTGCTACGAGAAGTTCTCGGTACGCATGTGGAGCAAAAAGGCTCGTTGGTGAATTCTGATTATCTGCGTTTCGACTTTTCGCATTTCAGCAAAGTTTCTGATGAAGAATTGGTTGAAATTGAAACCAAGGTGAACGCGAAGATCCGTGAGAACATCGTTCTAGATGAGCAACGAAATGTCCCCATCAACAACGCCAAGGAAATGGGCGCGATGGCGCTTTTCGGAGAAAAGTATGGCGACCTTGTTCGGGTAATTACGTTTGACAGGAATTTTTCGGTTGAGCTTTGCGGTGGAATTCACGTGAATGCAACAGGAGACATTGGTCTGTTGAAAATCACTTCAGAAGGCTCCGTTGCTGCGGGAATCAGGAGGATTGAAGCCGTAACCGGCACCTCGGCCTTCAATGAGCTCAACTCGGCTTATTCTCAAGTAAACGAACTGAAAGGACTGCTGAAGACCAAAGATCCGTTGAAAATCGTGTTGCAATTGCAAACGCAGATCAAAGAATTGGAGCGAAAAATTGAAAGTCTAAATGCTCAGGCTGCGTCTGGAATAAAGGATGAATTAATTGCAAAAGCTGCTGATAAAGGTGGTTATAGATTGATTGCGGAGCGCATCTCAATGGACGATGCGAATGCCATCAAAAATCTCTGCTTCGATCTTAAAAAGGAAAGCGGATTGGTTGCACTTCTTGGAGTCATTTCCAATGGAAAACCTGGATTGCACTTGGTGATTTCTCAAGACCTAGTCGATACAAAAGGATGGAAAGCAGGGGAAATGATCAGACCATTGGCCGCAAATATCAATGGCGGTGGCGGTGGTCAACCAACGTATTCTTCTGCTGGTGGAACAGATTCGAATGGGATTGAAAAAGCGTTGAGCTCAATAAGCACTTTCCTGGTTTAAATCGCACTACCACCCCAATTCCGTAAACGGAATGGTGTGCTCAAAGCTCACCTTCTGATTCACCTTTCGATTTTGAAGAGTGATGGTTTCATTCTGCCAATCGAAAAGAATCATTCCGAAGTTGCGGTGATAATAGGTTTTACCACGCATCCGATGCGGATTCTTCTCAACCATCACGTTATTAGCGTGGGTTAGTCCGCTGCACATATAATCATATATCGGATATGGCAAATCGTCCCTTTTCAGCTTTGATAGCTCTGCAAAATGACGATCACCTGAAATGAATATCACTCCTTTCACTCCTGTGTCCTTAATGAGTTGGAGCATTCGCTCTCTCGCAGAAGGAAAATGTCCCCAAGTTTCGAATGGATGTTGATCTGAGATGAACTGAAAACTCGCTCCAACAAGAACAATTTTCGCAGTAGAAGATCTGAACTGATCCTCCAACCATTTCCATTGTGCTTCACCAAGTACATCTCCATCAGTATCTGGCTCATCGCGATGGTAACGCTGATCCAGCAATATCACTTTCACCTGTTTGTCGGCTGTACCATAATCGTAACTGGTATAAATACCTTCTTGTTTCCATCTAGGACTATTGCTTGGCTCTTCAAAGAAATCGAGAAACACTTTCTGACTTTCCGCTTTTCTTGGATATTCTTTTCCACCATCATTCACACCGTAATCGTGATCATCCCAAGTGGCAATGATCGGGCATTTAGCCTTTAACAACTGATAATTATAATTATCGCCCAATTGCTGATACTTTCTGCGGAGCACATCCATATCTTCCGTATCGCCATAGATATTATCGCCTAACCAAATCCATAATTCAGGGTTTGTAGCGATAACCGAATTCCAGATGAACTGTTCTCCTATCTGATGACCGCATGAGCCAAAAGCAATCCGTTCAATGGGGTTCTGACCATTTACGATTGAGGAAAAGCAGATAAAAATTAGACCAAGAATCAATTGTTTCATGAAACAAAGTTGGAGTTATTTGCTTAGGTTCGAGCCACAATCATATCATCATGAACAGACTATTACCCCTTTTATTCCTTTGTGCCACATCTAATGTATTTGCTCAGTTCTCTATCGGACACAGGTCAATAACCTACAACGATCCAGCCCGAAGCAACAGAGCCATTGCCTGCGAAGTTTATTATCCAGGCGTTTCAACGGGAGACGATGTGGCCGTAGCCAACGGAGAATTTCCGTTAGTTGTTTTAGGACATGGTTTTTCAATGACCGTAGGCGCTTACCAGAATTGGTGGGAAGAGTTTGTGCCAGACGGTTACATTTTTGTACTACCGACTACCGAAGGAGGTCTTTTTACGGTTAGTCATGGAGATTTTGGATTAGACATCGCTTTTGTAGCAGATCAAATGCAAGCCGCAAATTCCGACAACGGATCTCCATTCTTCGGCAAGGTAAAACCTCGTACCGCTTTGATGGGTCACAGTATGGGCGGAGGAGCAACCATATTAGCTGCTGCAAACAATACTTCAATCGACTGTATTGTCGGTCTGGCGCCAGCAGAGACCAATCCTTCCGCAGCTGCCGCAGGTGCCAATGTGAGTGTTCCTGCTCTGATCTTACATGGTACGGAAGACCAAGTAACTCCAGAGGCCGATCACGCACTCCTGATATACAATGGATTGACATCTTCTTGCAAATATTACGCACGACTTGACGAAGGCGCACACTGCTTTTTTGCCAACTACAATTTTTTCTGCGCTACGGGCGAAATGAACATTGGAACACTGACGCGTGAACAACAACAGGCGCTGAGCTACACCATTGTCAGCCCGTGGTTGGAGTACTTTCTTAAAGATGTTTGTCCAAGCTATGGCATGTTCACCGATGAATTCAACACGAATGCACAATTAGGTCCTAACTTGGAAAGTTGTTCGAATGATGCACCTGTGATTTCTGAAAACAACGGAACACTGGAAAGTGATGCGCAGAACAACTATCAGTGGTATTTGGACGGGAATGAGATTCCGAATGCTGATCAACAGACCTATGCGTACTCACAATCTGGAACGTATCAAGTAGGAACAGTGACTTTGGGTAATTGCCCAAGCTTATCGAACGAAATTGCGGTTCAAGTAACTGGAATTGTTGAAGCAGAAATTGGCATTCAGATTTTTGGAAATGATGTTCGTCTTCGAACCAGAGACCAACTGCAAAACGTGGCAATCGAATGGTTTGATCTTTCGGGAAGGCTGATTGATGCAAAGACCATTTCCTCCGTTGCCAGTAACGGAATCATCAGTCTTTCAAAACCAACATTTGAAGGAGTGAAGTTGCTTCGACTGAGAAGTGACGAGGCTTCTAAAGTTTGGAAGGTTTACTAAAAAGAGTTCTTCTTTACCAACCCAATTCTGAGAAAGGCACGTCTTGTTTAAATCTGGCTTTGCCTTTCGTATCAAACCCCGAAAAGGTTAGTTTATCCGCTTCCCAATCAATATCAATGAAACCGAAGTTGTGGCGACCATAACGCGAACCCTTGATACGATACGGATTCCGATTGATTCCGATCGTATTGTTACCATGCGTAAGTCCGCTTGATGTAAAATCGTAGATCGGATAATCCACCTGATCGTATTTACGCTTGGAGGCTTCCGTAAAATGCACATCACCGCTTATAAAGACCACTCCTTTTGCGTTGGTTTTTCCAATGAGATCTAGCATACGATTCTGTGCCGAAGGGAATTTATCCCAGTTCTCAAAACTTGGTACATCAGCCACAAACTGAATACTCGACCCAATAACGTTCAGTCTTGCATCTGAAGCGATAAGCTCCTTCTCAAGCCATTCCCATTGCGCATCTCCTAACATATCCGCCTCTGCGCTCGGATGTTGGCAACAGTACCGTGTATCAAGCAGAATCACTTTCACCTTTCGCTGTCCTTCACCATAGGTGTAGCTCGTATAAACTCCTTCCTGATTTCTGCGTGGGTCATCTTCCGGTGCTTTCAAAAAATCGAGAAAGATCTGTTTGTTCTCCTTCTTGTTCGCAAAATCTCCTAGCGAATTATTCCCACCGTAATCGTGGTCGTCCCACGTAGCAATGATGGGACAGGCCTGCTTGAGAAGGCCATAGTTAGGGTTGGAATCGGCCTGCTCAAATTTTTCGCTGAAGCTTTTCCCTGGGCCACCTATATCAGAATAAATGATGTCGCCAAGCCAAACCCAAAGCTGTGGATCCTTTGCCACCACGCTTTTCCAAATTTTTTGCTTCGCAAACTGAAAACTACATGAACCGAACGCCAAGCGATCGACCTGCTGCCCAAAAACAGATGAAACGATAACAATAAGAGGAAAGAGAAGCCAATTTTTCATACGGACAAATGTATTGTCCACTTGTGGATGCCAAAGTCAAAAAGTCGAATTCTTTACAATTTCACAAACTGCTCAACATCTCTTTTGGTGATGGTCTTTCCTGAAAGGATCACCAAGCGTTCAACCACGTTTCGAAGCTCACGGATATTTCCTGTCCAATTATAATCCTGTAGTTCTTTGATAGCATCCGCATCAATCACTTTTTTGGCAACGCCTTGCTCATCGCAGATCATTCCAAGGAAATGTTCAATCAAAAGCGGAATGTCATCTTTACGATCGTTCAAAGCAGGAACGTGGATAAGAATGACTCCTAAACGATGGTAAAGGTCTTCGCGGAAATTCCCTGCTTCAATCTCCTTTCGTAGGTCTTTGTTTGTTGCAGCTATTACGCGAACATCCACCACAATTTCCTTCTCTCCTCCTACTCTAGTGATCTTGTTTTCCTGCAACGCACGCAGCACTTTTGCTTGCGCGGAAAGGCTCATGTCACCAATCTCATCTAAGAAAAGTGTTCCACCTGTGGCTGTTTCAAAATTTCCTTTTTTCTGCTTGATGGCTGAGGTAAAAGCACCTTTCTCGTGACCGAACAATTCGCTTTCTATCAACTCTGATGGAATTGCCGCACAGTTCACTTCAATCAACGCGTTATCCGAACGCTCACTCTTTTCGTGAATGGCTCGTGCCACCAATTCCTTTCCCGTTCCATTCGGTCCGGTTACGAGCACGCGTGCATCAGTCGGAGCGACCTTTTCAATCATCTCTCGCACCTTATTGATACCAGCCGATTCTCCGATCATCTCGTAGCTCTTGCTCACTTTCTTACGGAGCTTTTTAGTCTCAGCAACAATTTCGGTCCGATCAAGTGCATTCCGCACAGAAACCAACAATCGGTTCAAATCGAGCGGCTTAGGGATGTAATCGTAAGCGCCCTCTTTTAGAAGATGAACAGCCGTTTCAATATCTCCATGACCAGAGATCATCACAACGGGAGTGTCGGGCGCCAAAAGCATGATACGCTCCAACACTTCCATGCCGTCCATTTTTGGCATTTTGATGTCGCAAAGAATGACGTCATATTTTCCGCCTTTCACTTTCACAACACCCGAAAGACCATCTTCGGCCTCATCTACCTGAAATTTCTCATACTCAAGTATTTCGCGGATCGCGTTGCGGATACTTCTCTCATCATCAATTATCAGAATCTTAGCCATTTTCTTCAGGTATGTGGTTTTAGGTATGAGGTTTTAGCAAATAACCGCTTACCAATTCAACAGATTTCGAATTTAACTTTTTCGTGCTTCGGAACTCTCTAAATGCGATTTTCCATCACTCGATGAAGTACGCCTTCCTTCAACGCATAGCTCGAAAGCAATAACCTTTCCAAAGCACAATTGCTCAGAACCCATTGCACCATGTAAGATGCCAAATGGATGGTATCAACACGCATTTCAACCAACCCGGGAATAGCTTTCCGAGTATCATAATCGTAGATGATCAATCTTTCATGCAGCTGTTTCAGATCATTCAAATCGAATTCTTCGCGAACAACTGAACTCGCCAATTTCGAACTGCCTTTCTCGGACCAGATCATCTCAATGAAGCTATCGAAACTGCCAGAAGACCCAATGAGTGTTTTGACGTTGAACTCTTGGCATTTTTCGAGCAACTCGGTAAGCTGCTCCGTAAAAAGCTGATTTAAATTCTGAATATCCAATTCTGTCACAGGGTCTTGAGGCTCCAGCATTTGTAAAATACGAGAGATTCCCAGTCGATAGCTTTTCATCCAAAGCACGCCTGTTTTGTCAGCAATAATGAATTCGGTGCTTCCTCCTCCAATATCCATGATCAACATTGGTTCGTCTCCAAACTGAATGGCAAGATCAACGCCTTCGTAGATCAGCTTTGCTTCTTCCAATCCATCAATAACCTTTATCTCAAGGCCAAGCTCTGTCTTTACCTCTGCCACAAATTGAGCTCCATTTGAAGTACTTCGAATACCCGAAGTGGCAAACGCCAAGGTCTTCTCGCAATCGTGTTCAGCGATGATGCCAAGATATTCTGAAAGTGCATTTTTAGCACGTTGCATTGGTTCTGGGAGCAAAACCCCCGCAATCATAGCGCCTTCACCGATTTTGACTGCCAACTTCGTATTGAACACCGCTTTGTATGTTCCCGAAGTCGATACATCTACAATAAGTAGGTTGAACGTGTTCGTTCCAAGATCGATGACTGCTACGCGCATCTCAATGATATCGCAGCCATTTCCACAATTCCTTGTAGCTGATCTTCTTACCATACATCAGAATTCCGGTGCGGTAAATACGACCAGCCAACCATGTTGTAGCTAGAAATCCTACGACCAACAGGAACATTGACAAGGCCAATTCCCAAGCTGGCACTCCAAACGGAATACGCACCATCATGATGATCGGTGATGTGAACGGAATCATGGAAAGCCAGAATGACATCGGACTTTCAGGATTGTTGATTACCACTTGTGCCATTACAAATGAAAAGATGATCGGAGCTGTGATCGGTAGCATGAACTGCTGCGAATCTGCTTCATTATCAACAGCAGAACCGACAGCGGCAAATAGCGCACTATAGATCAGGTATCCGCCCAAAAAGTAGAACAAAAAGCTTCCAAGGATCAATGGGAAATTGATCTGCCGAATGCTCGCAAAAACATCATCAATTGCTGCTTGATTGAGTTCTGCCGAAGCTGCTTCTTCCACTTCTGGCGCAACGTCTCCAGCAGAAGACATCGCCTGTTCGATACTGGTTGGAGTATCATTTGAGAACTGATCTTGAACCAATGCCTTTCCCCCTGAAACGAAAGCCGTAGAAAGTACGATCCAAAGCAAAAACTGCGTGAGTCCGACCAAGGCAATGCCAATGATCTTACCCATCATCAACTCAAATGGTTTAACAGACGAGATGATGACTTCGATGATGCGACTCGTTTTCTCCTCAATTACACCACGCATAACCTGCACACCATATAGGAATATGAACATGTAAATAAGAACTCCACTGAACATTCCAACGATCATGCTCAGCTCGGTGTTGCTTTTACTTTCCTCTCCTACTTCATCCAACTTGGTTGTGACGAGACGAATGTTGGTCTTTGCTGCCTCAATGGTTGCTTGATCAATGCCCGATTTGGCGAGTTTGAATTTCTCAATATCGTTCTCAATCGTGTTTTCGATGTAACGGATCACATTGATTCCCGGCTGCTTATCGTAGATGAGCTGAACACCACTTGGAGTTGACATGATATTCTTGTGGATGTAAAGCACCGCGTCAAAATCATCACTCGCCACCATCTGACTTTTGGCACTATCCAATCCATTCTCAGGAAAAAAGAAATGGATGTTTTCTGTATCCGTCATGCGATGATTGAACAGAAAGCTATCGTCAATCACAAGAATATTGGATTCGTCCTCGTCATTCATTGCCATCCAAACTGGCACGATCATCAAGGCAGCCATCAGAATTGGACCAAGAATCGTCATCACGATGAATGACTTCTTGCGAACTCGAGTTAAATACTCGCGCTGGATAATGAGACCGATCTTGTTCATAGCGTTACTTTCTCTTTGTTGTAGCGTTCAACGGCCTCAATAAAAATGTCGTTCATGCTAGGAATCACTTCGTGAAAACCTTGCACTTCCACTGTCCGCATAATGTTTCCCAGTAGCTGATTGGTTGATGCGCCATTCACAAGTCGAACAGTTGCGTCCATGTGGTCAGCTTCTGGGCCGTGACCCAACAATTCGCCATAAGTGCCGAGAGAATTTCCCAATTGCATGACCGAACCATGAAAATCGATGTTGTAAGTCTGCGTTCGGAATCGGTTTCGAACCTCCTTCACTTCTCCTTCCAGAATAACCCGTGCGTTATTGATGAGGGCAATATGATCACATAATTCCTCAACAGAACCCATATTGTGAGTAGAGAAAATGATGGTGGTTCCCTTTTTCTTCAACTCCAATATTTCGGACTTGATGAGATTGGTGTTGATCGGGTCAAAACCGCTGAAAGGTTCATCCAAGATCAACAGCTTTGGCTCATGCAAAACCGTTACGATGAACTGTACCTTTTGCGCCATACCTTTCGAAAGCTCTTCTACTTTCTTGTTCCACCACGCTTGAATTTCGAACTTCTCGAACCAATATTTCAAGCGTGCAAGGGCATCTTTTTTTGAAAGTCCTTTAAGCTGACACAGATAAAGTGCCTGCTCGCCAACCTTCATCTTTTTGTAAAGTCCGCGCTCTTCCGGTAAATAACCGATGTAACCTAAGTGTTTAGGCTGCAACCGTTCGCCATTGAACCAAAGTTCTCCAGAATCGGGACCTGTGATCTGATTGATGATGCGGATAAAAGTGGTTTTGCCAGCACCATTTGGCCCCAAAAGACCGAAAATAGAACCTGTGGGAACCGAAATGCTGATGTTTTCGATGGCCACATGACCTGCGTAGGCCTTGCTTACATTCTCAGCACGAAAAATGGGTGATTGATTCAATGGTAAATGTCAAAGTTCTAAACTCGATATCGAGTTCTCAATTGTGAAAATAGTCTTTCATCTTATCGAAAAAGCTCTTTTCACCTTTTCCTGGATCTGGTTGGAAATTCTCCGAATCGCGAAGTTTTTCCAGCGCAGCCTTTTCGTCTTTCGTCAACTTCTTCGGAATCCAAACATTGGTGTGAACCAGAATATCGCCTTTGCGGCCATAATCCAGATCAGGAATTCCTTTTCCGCGCAAGCGGAGAAGTTTGCCGCTTTGTGTGCCTGGCTCTACTTTAATGCGTGCCTTGCCTTCGATGGTCGGTACTTCAACAGAAGTTCCAAGTACGGCATCAACAAAACTCACGTACAATTCATAGTGCAAGTTGGTGCCATCGCGCTTCAGAAGTGGATGTTCTTCTTCTTCCACCAACACGATCAGATCCCCAGGAATTCCGCTTTGTGCACCAGCGTTTCCTTTACCACGAACGGATAATTGCATCTCGTTTCCAACTCCAGCAGGAATCTTCACTTCTATCACTTCCTCACCTTTCACAATTCCATCGCCATAGCAACTGGTGCATTTATGCTCAATGGTTTGTCCTTGACCGTTGCACGAAGGGCAAGTTGAAGACGTTTGCATCTGACCAAGTGGCGTGTTCATGACGCGTGTTACTTGGCCACGCCCGCCACACGTGTGACAGGTTTTCATGCTTCCACCTTCGGCACCGCTACCGCTGCATTTAGTACAACTGACGTATTTGTTGACTTTCAGCTTTTTGGTGACGCCATTGGCCACTTCTTCCAAATTCAACTTAACACGTACACGCAGGTTTGAACCTTTGTTGACGCGCGTTCTGCGACCTCCGCCACCGAAACCTCCGCCTCCGCCAAATCCACCACCGAAAATATCTCCGAACTGGCTGAAAATGTCATCCATGCTCATGCCGCCTCCGAAACCGCCTCCGCCTCCGAAACCGGCAGCACCACCCATTCCTGCATGGCCGAATTGATCGTAACGTGCTTTCTTGTCAGCATTGCTGAGCACTTCGTATGCTTCCGCAGCCTCTTTGAATTTGGATTCCGCGCTTGCATCATCCGGATTTTTGTCCGGGTGATATTTCACGGCCATCTTCCGATATGCCTTTTTTATTTCAGCAGCATCAGCGCCTTTGCTGATGCCGAGGATTTCATAATAATCTCGTTTTGCCATATTATTTCAACTATGCACCAACAACAACTTTGGCAAACCGAATCACCTTGTCGTTCATGAAATAACCTTTTTCCAATACGTCAACCACTTTGCCTTTCATGTCTTTAGAAGGTGCGGGAATCTGCGTAATGGCTTCATGAATTTCCGAATCAAACACCTCGCCCATACTTTGCATTGGCTTCAGTCCTTTGTTTTCGAGTTCCTTAACAAGTTTATGATGAATCAGTTCAACGCCAGCTTTCACACTCGGAACATCTGTAGCCGTTTCCATATTCTTGCTGGCGCGTTCAAAATCATCTACAATTGGCAACAGGATCTTGAACACATCTTCGCCTGCAGATTTCAGAAGATCCAATCTTTCTTTTGCCGTTCTTCTTCTGAAATTCTCGAAATCGGAATACAGCCTCAGGTACTTATCGTTCAATGCCCTGTAATCTTCCTGAAGCACTTCCAACGGATCAGCGCTTTCGGTCGGATCAGCTGATTCGTTCTCGTTTTCTGCCGTATCAGCATTCAAGTTATCTCCGTTTTCCATCGGTTCGTTCTGTTCCGATCCGGTCGGCCATTGAGCATTCAACTCTTCTTCCTTCGTACTTCCCATGTCAAATATGTTTTCAGCTTTAATAATTCCTATTGCCGTTTGGCACAGCCGCGCTTATCAAATAACCTGCCGTGGCCATCTTTTGGACAATTTGGCAGACACTTCCAATCTAAATGCGGCCGCAAAAGTAAAAAAGGCAGGGAGTTGCCCTGCCTTTTCCTAAAACCTAATGCCGTTCTTACCAAATCCTCTCCGCTTCTCTACACCTCTGGTAAAAGTTCTGAGCGACTATGCCGAGCTCGGTCGAAGTGTAGCGAATCTCTACACTTTCCCAACCTGCTCCATGTCCCCCTTTGGGGGATCTAGGGCGCTTGCTTCATCGGAACATCAATGGAATAGAAATGCCCTGCCGTCAGCTCGATGTCTCCCGACTCCGGCTCATAGCCATCCAGCGTGACCTCTCCTTGCAGCATCACCGTTGCATGAGGGGCATAGTCCACTATTTTCAGATTCAGCAGCCCATCGGCATTCGTCACCGCACTGATCACCGTCCCGTTGGGAGCATTCAGCACTGTGAACTGTGCGCCTTCCCGCGGCAGTTCCGTTTCTTCGTCATAGATATAGACCCCAAGCTCGATCACCGTGGAAGCCACCCCCGTTCCTGCACTTGGCCCTTTCACCAGCGCCAATATCCTATCGAAGGCGTCCGGTGGTTTATTGTATGGGGGTGTGTTAAAATGTAAGTCTCTTGGAGCCTGCCCTGAGCATGTCCATGTGTACTAGCTTATTGGCAGCTGCCGTGCGTTCCCTCCCAAAAATCAAAAGAATACATGTCAATCCTTGCCCTCACGAACACTCCTGGAAATCTATCACTGCATCATGAGAAAGTATCTACAGCACTATTTCAATGAGTTCTGGCACAAGATCAACCGCAGATATTTCGGTGAACAACTGCTCAATAGGCTCACCATCGCTGCGGCAACATGTTTTTTGCAAACAACCAGATTAGCATATTCCTTAATTCACTTACTCAGTCCCCGAAACCTACAAATTAAATGTATGAATCTGAGACCAGTAATTATTACAAAAAGCGCCCTGGTACTCTAAACGTATCGTGTAAAATTGTTTGTTATATTACTTACCTGTATGTCACAGCGTTAAATGATTAAAACGACATCAGCAAAAAAGGCTTGATACGCGGAAGGAAGAACGTTTCAGTTTCAACAGCACTTCTTAATCTGACATTATCACGTTATTGGACCAGCCTCGCTAATCATTTCTGATTACTATGTGGATTGAAATTGGTCAGTACGCATTAGTTGGATTTCAGGGATTTCTTGGATTTTTGAGACACAGCAATCTGGTAATTGGAACCGACAAATTACCGAGGTGGGATGGGAAGGTTTATTCAAACTGTTCTCATGGATGGATTTAATTACCCCGTTTTAACATATAGGGTAAATGTTTGAGTCAGACTCACCCATCCCACTTATTTTTCTTCAGCGCGAAAATCCACAAAGAGCTATTATTCGACCAAAGTCAAACATTGGTCATTAAGGCAAAACCTCGTAAGTAGGCTCTGAGCCATTAAAATATCGCAGGAAAAGCTCTAGGAATAAACGAATTCAGATGTTACGATCAAGAAGAAGGCACTTGCTGACCTCGTCAGTTGGGGTGCGCGCATGGTTAAAAAAGGGGCGAGTAGATTATGTGAACCAGAGCATGTAGAACCACCTAACCTACTCTAAATACTACCCGCCCCAAGCTCAATCTGCGTGCTAAGTTCCATAAATTGTGTATTGGCGGTATAACCAATCCGAACCAAATAATTGCAATTATATACTAATTCAAGCCGTAAGGGCATGATGAATAACACCGACACATTAACGTGGATGTTGGGTCAGCTTTGCTCCAGAAGGACAAGTACCACCGCCAAGAGCGTGTTCTTGAATAAATGCTAAGAATGATATATCACACTCCATACATCAAATTTATATTGCTATCGTAATTGAGTGTGGATGTAACTCCAGAGGTTGGCCCGGAAATGCAAGGCATTACAAGCTGTCTCTGATGCTTCTTCCCACTTCAATTCACTGTCGCCACATAAGGTTTGCAATAGGTTCCATGCTAGAGGGCCGTGATCTTCACCATCCAGTTCGATATGACGTTCGACATAATACTGGAATTTTGGTACTGGCAAGTGGAGAACATTATCGTTCAGTATTTTAGAAAACATCTTTGGTATCACGTCTTCTCTTCCCAAACTAAATGCGGCCGCCATGCAGTGTGTCTTTCCTGTTTCGATGGTTCTGAAAGTGAAGTTCAAAAATTCCTTAACGGCTGTTGGAAGATGAGAACATGATATGGCCACATGAATGGGAACGCCATTACGAATATCATTGATGAAGTTGGATATGAACGTTGTGTCTGCACCTATCTCCCTCATCGCCTCAAGATATAGCTCAAAATGCGATATGTATCGTCCTTCGGGGTCACGGTCTGTTTCTTCAGCAAGAACGATCTCCGTGATAAATCGTGATGCTTCCGAATTTCTTGGTGGTAGCCAAGGAATATCGGTATTGCAAAATTCTCGCTGCAATGCCTTTAACAACGACATGAAATCCCACACTGCGTAAACGTGAAACTCCATGAATTTCCGCACATCGGAAATGGTGTTCAATGATCCATAGACAGGATGGTTGACGACCCTTTCTGTAAACGGATTTACGTTACATAGAAGTCTATCTAACTGAGGAATGGCCTGTTGTACTTCGGTCATATCCTGCGCCTATCAGCTGAACTCAAGAGCAGGGATATTTCCAGACATGAGTTCAGCACGCGAATGCACGCCAAGTACTTTGTAAATACGCTGAACGTGTTGTCCTACGGTGTTTTTACTAACTCCTAAAGATTCGCCAATGTCTTGATAGCTTCTACCTTTCACTAGTTCGCGATACACCAGTTTTTGCGCGTTGGTAAGCTCATTGCTAACGAAAGAATGCAGTTCTGATGAATTGTTGGTGCCGGAATTCGGTGATTGCAGGTAATACACCAGACTATTTGCTGCGGCTGGACTGAGCACATGGTCAAATTTCATGCACTGATCCAAGTAACTACCCAAAGCAAGTACGGCATCTTCTTTTGCAAGGTACCCGTCTGCGCCATTCTTCAAGCACGAAATAACCGTTTTACTTGATACATCGGAAGAAAGCATCAATATCCTGTTATACGGATTTATTCGCTTCAGTTGGTTTATACTCTCAATGGTCTGTTCTCCGAAAAG